>JAJZSH010000108.1 GCA_021822005.1 Deltaproteobacteria bacterium
CAGGAGATGCCCAGTTTCCGCAGTTGGTCGGCAATAAAGCGCGCGGTGGCGAATTCCGCAAAGGCAAGCTCTGGGTGCCGGTGGAGATGGCGGCGAATCTCCCGCATCCAGGTGATCTGTTGACTATTGGGTCTTGGCAGGGTTTTCATCTGTGTCTTGGTCCCGGAATTTGCAAATGACAATGACGGGCCCGGGTGGCCCGGGGTTTGATTTTTTTTTAACAATTTTACTTGCGACTTTGCGCCGTTGCGTTATTTTCGTCGTGATTTACGAGATCATCATAATTCTAACTTGACCGCTGTACATCATTAAAATTCATCTTTTTGATGCCGATGGACACAGACTCACGCCCTGTGCAGACAAACGGGCAGGCTGCCGGAAATGGCCGGCCATGCCCCAGCAATGCGGACGAATTTTTTCACCGGGCCCTTGACCTGCACCGGCAGGAAGAGGCAGACTCGGCGGCGGCCCTGTATCAGCAGGCCATCTCCCTGTGTCCGGAACATGTGGATGCCTGTTTCTATCTGGCCCTTCTCCATCGCGCCATGGGGGCGCCGGAAGAGGCCGCCCTCTGGTTTGGCCGGGCCCATGCGTTGTTGCCAAAGGAGGCGGCAATCGCCTATGAGCTTGGCACAACCTGTTATTCCCTGGGACAGCACCAGATGGCCATCGAGCATTTCCAGAAGGTTCTCAGCCTGGGCGACACGCACTGGCAGGCGGCCTACAACCTGGGCACCGCCCACCTTGCCCGAGGCAACACGAGCGAGGCCATCAAGGCCTATCACCGGGCCGCGCAACAGAATCCCCAGGACGCCGATATCCATTTCAACCTCGGCCTGGCCTGCAAGAGGGCGGGACGGCTGGAAGAGGCCATGCAATCCTATCTCTGCGCCATGGAGATTGCTCCGGATGACGCGGAGGTGCATTACAATCTGGCCCTGGTCTATAAGGAGCTGGGATGCAGGGACGAGGCCGTCACCTCCCTGGAGATCGCCGTTGCCCTGTGCCCGGAATACGGCGCGGCCCACGGCAACCTGGGGGTCCTCTATCTTGACCAGGACAAGGTGGCCGAGGCCATTGCCTGTTACCGCAGGCTCATCGAGCTGGATCATAACGCGGCCTCGGCCCGGCATATCCTCGCGGCCCTCACCGGAGAAACAACCGCCGTCGCCCCGTCTTCCTATATTGCCGAGCTGTTTGACAGCTTTTCCGCTCATTTTGAAGAGCGTCTGCTGGTTGATCTGGAATACCGGACCCCGTGGGAACTCAAAAGCCTGCTGCTCGCCGCCCCTGATGGGCCAGCCCGTTTTGAGCGGCTCCTGGACCTGGGCTGCGGCACCGGTCTGGTCGGGCAGGTTTTTCAGGAGATAAGCGTCTGCCGGGTCGGCGTGGATCTTTCTCCGAAGATGGTGGAGGCGGCTGCGGCCAAGAAGGTGTATGATGAACTGGTGGTTGCTGAGATCGTGACCTTTCTTGAGCAGAATCAGGAGCCGTTCGACCTGATTGTCGCGGCGGATGTCCTGATCTATGTGGGCGAGCTGGACAGGATTTTTGCCACCCTGGCCAGAGGGCTTGCCAGAAACGGCAGAATCCTTTTTTCCACCGAGCAGATGGCAGGGCAGGGCTACCAGTTGCGCCAGTCCGGTCGCTATGCCCATGCCTTTTCGTACATTTTGGCGATGGCCGCCCGCCATGGCTTTCGGGTACTCAGCACCCAGTCCGCCAACATCCGCAAGGAAAAGGGCAGATGGATCGCAGGGGATCTCTATCTGCTTGGTGTCTGAAACCGCCTGCGCAGGAGTACGATCACGGTCGGTCAGATTGTTAACCGGGCATGGAACCTCCGGCTGAAACGCCGGGCGGAAAAGGTGAACAGAATGTATGATGAATTGCAGACCGATGAGTACGGTATATCCATTTCAAGGGAGATTACTGTTTGCAGGAACATGATCGACCGGCAAAAAAAAGAGCTCGCCCGGTTCGAGAAGCAATACGGCATTTCCACGGCAAGGATGATCGCCGGGGAAATGCCGGAAACCGGGAAAGAAGCGCGGGATCTGGAGGCGTGGCGCAATGGATATGAAGGGCTGCTCGCCTGGCGGCAGCGGCTGCGGGAGTATGGAGAGGCATACAATGCCTTGAGGCGCTGAGGCGAAGGGCATTGGCTGCAACGATTAAACGCCGTCCCTTGCGGATACGGCGTTTTTTAAAAAGAGCGTAAATATGGCGAACTTCGGGCCTTGCCCAAAGTTCGCCATTCTGTTAGTGGCCGCCGGGAAAGAGCCACTGGCTCAGGAAGTAGAACACGACCAGAAGCCCGACCCCAAGGCAAATACTCCATTTGACAAGAGCTATTTCCGCTGGCAGGATTGGTTCGTATTCCATTTTTCTCAACTCATCGGCAATTTTTGCTTTGTTGTCAGTCATGTGCGATCTCCATTAGAGAATTGGTGGTTTGACCCCGTGGAAAAACAACCACGAAATAGCGAGTCCGACCCAGATGATAAAGCCGAAAAGGGAAATGGCATACACGGCGGCGAGTTTGCCGATCCCTTCCTGCGCCAGCTTCTTGAAGTTTGAAACCACCCCGATGGTGAAGAAACAGAGGAGGAAGAATATCTTCCTGAACACATCTCCTTGATTCGTTGCCGCTTTGGCTTTGGATATCAGCTTTTTGGGTTCCTTGGTCGAGTCTTTCAGTTCTTTTTCACGGGCTTTGGCTTCTTGCAGCGTTGCCTGCAATGGCGCGGTGGTCGCCGGATCTTTGCCGGCGCTGATCTGTTTTTCCAGCGAGGTGATCTGCACCTTCAGATCCGTAAGAGCGTGTTCCGCCGGGGCAATCGCCTTGACCGCCGGCCAGCAGATGACAAGCAGAATAATAAAGGTGAGAATATAGCCGAGTACGAACTTCGGGAAACGGTTCCAGATTTCAATGAGGCGCACTTTCTGCCCAGGTTTGCATTCGATCTTGGCGCACCAGATGTAGGCAAGGATCACGGCCCAGACGCCGATGAAGATATCGATGAACATCTTCACCGTGGTGGCGGTCATGGTGATCCAGCCCTCGGCATAGTTGATGCCTTCCATATCCATGGCCTGCGCCCTGATCAGGGCGTCGGTCACCGCGCCGCTTGCAATGGCCCCGCCGTCGGACTTGACGGCCAACCCCATCCAGGCCCCGGCGACCAGCGGTTCCTGCCAGAGAAAAAGCTTTGCCGCAAACGGGAGAATGACCATTTCCACCGCCACAAAGATTACGACAAGTGAAGAAACCATGATCGGGATCACCGGACGGGCGCGGATAGCGCCGCCGGTGGCGATGGCCGCGGAAACCCCGCAGATGGAGATACCCGAGGCAAGAGGCGCCGACCACTCACGGCTGAATTTGAAGTATCTTCGCGAAATCCAGTAGACCGTTGCCCAGTAGATCAGATAGGCCTCGACAATGGCGCAGAAGCCCCGGAACATGATATTGCTCGCCAGCCCGAAAGATTCGGCGGCCTTTACCCCGAGCCCCGCGCCCATGATGACGATGGCGGTTTTGATATACAGCTCGGGCCTGGCCGCTTCCTTCATGGCCGACGCCAGCCCGGGAAAGAGATTGCCGACCATGAGCCCTGCAATCAAGGCGATGATGAAACCGAACTCGCCGGTCATGCTGAGCGACCAGTTGATGCCGAATTTCGCCATTTCGTTTTTGGTCGCGGCGATATTGGCAAAGTGCCCCAGGAACCAACAGAGATAACTGATCCAAAAAATCAGGGTGAAGCCGATGGCGAATTTTTTAAAGTTCGCCCCGATCATCGTCGAGCCCAGGCCCATAATCACAAGCATTACAAGGTAGGTGAGAAACAACGAAGCCGTGGCCGAAAGGCCTTTTTGTTCGTATGTCTGCCCCACCGCGAGGGTGGAAGTGTCGGTTTTTACGGTAATTCCAACCTCTTTTCCATCGGCTTTCTTGAGAGTTACCTTTGTGCCGTCAATCTTGGTGATTTCACCCTTGACGGTCTGGTAGGCGATTGACACGGGCTTGGTGGATTTGGCGGCTTCGGTCCAGACGCTCGTTGATGCACCCCAGCCCAGAATGTCGGCGCCTTGAAATGCTCCGAGAGAAAGCATGAAAATAAACAGGCCCAGCCAGAGCGAAAGCCAGTCTTCGCTCAGCCAGCCCTTTTTCCCCTCGATTTTGCAGGTTTCTTCCGAATTGCAATGCCCCTCTGCCAGTTTGTCTTCATCAATATCATTTTTTTTCTCGTCCATATTTCCCCCTTTTTTTAACCATGCACGACGTGACCAGCGAGAGCAGGAAGCGGTCCCGTCTCCCCCCAATCACGGAAAGCCATACAGTTGTCCAATACGCAAGCCTGATATCCTGTGGGTGCTCTTGTTTCCTCCTCTGGGTGAATGTGGCTGTTGCTCTCAATGGGTACGTTTGATGGCGTGTTATTGCAAGGAGGGTGCCGCGTTGCACGGACAATTTGGTGAAAAAATAAAACAATCATGAAAACAACAAGTTGACAGCATGCTGTCCGTTTTGGCTTTGTCGGAAAAGCGGAAGCAAGCCCACAAACTGCATCTTCTGGTATCCAGTGATGCCTTTAGTTGACACCCGGCATGATTTCATGATTATATGCAATCATGCCGACAACAGATTGTTGAAAAAACTTTTTGGTCATCACAGGGGATGGGAAATGGCGCTGGGCAAAAAATCGAAAGAACTGCTGTCCAACATCAAGCCGCCAGGCGCACAGAAAAAATTTCTGATTGGCCTTGCCTTCATTCTTTTTCTCTTCTGCCTTTTCTGGTCCGCCATTATATATATGCATCAGAAAAAACGTTTGCAGGAGGAGGCTCTGCGCAAGGCCGAGCTTGTCATGGCGGCGGTGGACGCCAATCGCGCCTATGTCCAGAAGATTTTGCGGCCAAGGATGTATACCTTGCTTGGCCGGGACAGTTTTGTCATTGAGGCCATGTCCACTTCCTACGTGAGCCGGGTTGTCATGGAAAAGTTCAAGGAAGACCTGCCTGATATTTCCTACCGCCGGGTCGCCATCAATGCCAAAAATCCAGAATTTGAGGCAGACCAGCGGGAACTGGAGATGATCCGATATTTCAACGATAACCCCCAGGCCGAGTCCTGGCAGGGAATACACACGGTTGATGGAGAACAGTATTTCCTGAGATTCAGCCCGGTTCGCTACAACGATTCCTGTCTTCACTGCCACGGCAGGCCGGAGGACGCGCCGGGGAGCATTGTCGAATCATACGGCAGGACAAGGGGATTTTCCAGGAAGACGGATCAGGTAAGCAGCGTGGTCAGTGTCGGCATTCCCGTGGGAGAAGGCTTGCGCCGCATCAGCGAATTCGCCCTTTCCGTATTCAGCACCGTGTTTCTGTCCTTTTTCTTCCTGTACGCCATTATTGCTTTTTTCTTCAACAAGCTCATCATCCAGAACATCCGCACCCTGCTGGATATTTTTCGTCTGAATCTCACCGACCAGAAAGGCGAACAGCTTTACCGGCAGGCCCGCAGCATGGATGAAATCGGGGAACTGAATGCGACCGCAATCCTCATTGCCCGGCACCTGAAGGAAAACCGCCTGCAACTCACCGATTACGCCGAAAACCTTGAGGGAAAAGTCGAAGAAAGGACCAAGGCGCTGCAAGAGTCCCAGGACCAGCTGCATCGGCAGATGCGGGAGAGGAACCGCGAGCTCCAGACCTTGAACATCATCGCCGAACTCATCACCCAGTCCGTGGATCTCCGCAGTATTCTCCCGAAGGTTTTACGGCAAACCCTGGAGGTGATCCCGGCAAAAGGCGCGGGGATTTACCTGTTCCGACCGGATCACCAAGGGCTTTCCTTGCAGTGCCAGGATAATGCCCCCGAACTTGCCGAATCCCTTTCCTGCGATGTGATTTCCCACCAGATTCTTTCGGATACGGAGGGCAATGCTCCTGCTTCCTCGACGATTTGTGAGACGGCCTGTGGAGAACTGAACTTCTTCACCTCCGATACTGCCAGGGGAAAATGCCTCAATATCCCGCTCTGTTGCCGGAACAGGATCCTCGGGATCATGACCTTCACGGGGTATGATGTCGGCGAGATTGACCCCAGGCACCGGGAGCTTCTTCTCTCCATTGGCCGTCAGGTTGGCGTTACCTTGGAAAGCTTGCAGAACATGACAAGCCTTATGCAGAGCAAGGAGCTTCTCCAGTCGGTTTTTGATGCGATCGCCGATCTCGTCGTGCTTGTTTCGCCGGACGGATTTCTCCGCATGGTGAACAAGGCTTTTCTTGCCAGATATGATTTCAGCCCGGATACGATCCTCAACCGCCATACCGAAGAGCTGGCCGCGATGCAACCGGTTCCCTTCGAGCTGCTCAGCCATATTTCCCAGATCAAGCTGCGAGAACCGGTTTCCGATTTCAGCCAGCTCCCCAATGGCCAGATTTTCGAGACACATTTCTACCCGGCCTTTGATGATCACGGCGAGCTGAAAAATATTGTCTGTTACGCCAAGGACGTCACCCAGCAGAAACAGGTGGAATACCGCATGCAGCAGACGGAAAAGCTTGTCGCCCTTGGGCAGCTGGCAGCCGGAGTCGCCCATGAAATCAACAATCCCCTCGGGATCATTCTCTGCTATACCGATTTGTTGAAAGAAGATTTTGTCGATTTGCCGGACAAGATCAAAGATTTGAGCGTTATTGAAAAGCATGTGAAAAATTGTCAGCGCATTGTTCATGACCTGTTGAGCTTTGCGCGGAACCAACAGACAACGCGGGCGCCCGGTTCCCTGAATGCAGCCATCGAACAGGTGATATCCATGGTCTCCAGCCAGCTTGCCAAGCAGGGGATAACCGTGGTGCAGAATCTGGACCCCAACATTCCGCTTTTTGAGATGGATTCGGAAAAAATGAAGCAGGTTTTCATGAACCTTGTTATCAACGCCGCCCAGGCCATCGGCGAAAAAGGGGAGATCGGCATTGAATCCCACTGTCTGCTGAACAAGGGCCAGGTGAAAATAGTCGTCCGTGATACTGGTCCGGGCGTTGCCACGGAGATTCAGGACAAGATCTTTGAGCCGTTTTTTACCACCAAGGGACCGAGGGACGGCACCGGTCTCGGCCTGTCTTTAAGTTACGGGATCATCCGTGACCATGGCGGGGAGATTTATGTGCAGAGCAAGCCGGGGAAGGGCGCTGCCTTTACCATTATTCTGCCGCTCCATGGCGCATGAAAAAAACACGACCGGAGGCATGGCGTATGTCGTTTGAGCGGCTGTTGATTGTTGATGACGAAGAGGACATGCTCACCGGGCTGCAAAGAACCATTGAGCGCAATATCGCAAGACTTGAGGTGGTCACCTCCACCAGGGCCAGCGAGGCCCTGCGTCTGATGGCCGAGCAATCCTTCGACCTCGCCCTGCTTGACGTGATGATGCCGGAAATGAACGGCATCGCCCTGCTTGAAAAACTGCGCGCCAAGGACCCGGAGCTCTCCGTGGTCATGATGACCGCTTTTGCCAGCATTGATCTGGCGGTTGACGCCATCAAGAAGGGTGCCTACGATTTTATCACCAAGCCGTTCGACAAGGACACCATCCTGCGGGTGATCCACAAGGGGCTGGAAAGAAACCGGCTGGTCCGGGAGAATGTTACCCTGAAGGAACAGGTCTGCCAGAAGAAGGCGTTTGCTTCCTTTATCGGGCAGACCCCGGCAATGACCCAGTTTTGCGAGCGCCTCAAGACCGTGGCCTTGTCCGATTACACGGTGCTCGTCCGGGGCGAATCAGGCACGGGCAAGGAACTCGCGGCCCAGGCGGTGCACCGCCTGAGCAGACGGCGCAACCGTCCGCTGATCATGGTCAATTGCCCGGCCATTCCGGAACATCTTCTGGAGAGCGAATTGTTCGGCCATAAGCGTGGCGCTTTTACCGGGGCCGAGCGGGATTATCCGGGGCTTTTCGTGGAGGCGGACGGCGGGAGCCTGTGTCTTGACGAGATCGGCGATATCCCGGTCTCGGTCCAGACCAAACTGCTCCGGGTCTTGCAGGAGCAGGAGATAAAACCCCTGGGGGACACCAGAACCCGCAGGATCAATGTCCGGATCATCGCCATAACCAACCAGGATCTTGAGAAAAAGATCATTGACCGTTCTTTCCGCGAGGATCTTTTTTACCGTTTGAACGTGGTGACCCTCACCCCTCCCAGACTGTTTCAGATCCGAGGGGATATTCCCCTGCTGGTGGATCATTTCTGCAGGCAGGTCTGCTGTGAACTCGGCATTGGCGGGAAGCATTTTTCCGCGGAGGCCATCACCGCCCTCATGGGGAGAGCCTGGCCGGGCAATGTCCGGGAGTTGCAGAATATCGTCCGGCAGGCGGTGCTGTTCAGCGTCGATTCCGTCATATCGACCAGCGATCTTGGCGCCCTCATCCCCTCGGAAAACAGGTTTCCCGACGAGACTGCCTCCTGGCTGTCGGCGCCGGCCGGAAACGAAAGGGTGCCGGCGTACAAGGAGGCCAAGGAGGATCTGTTGCAGAAATTCATGAGTCAGTATGTTGTGCGCCTGTTGCAAGACACAGGGGGCAATGTGAGCCGGGCCGCGGAGATCTCCGGCCTGACCAGGGCGGCGCTGCAAAAGATCATGCGGCGCACCGCCATACAGGCGAACAGTTTCCGCCACCATGATTTTTGAACGGGCAAAAGCGAAACAATGCTGCACATCTCAAACACCATCATAATCCCGGACAACGAGATCGAGCTGACCGGGATCCGGGCCCAGGGCGCCGGGGGCCAGAATGTCAACAAGGTCTCCTCTGCCGTGCACCTGCGCTTTGATATCCGCTCCTCGTCACTGCCGGATTTTTACAAGGAGAGGCTGTTGGCCTTGAGCGATCAGCGCCTTACCAAGGACGGCGAGATCGTCATCAAGGCGCAGCAGTTTCGCAGCCTGGAAAAGAACCGGGCCGACGCCTTGGAACGGCTGGGGGAACTCATCAGAGGGGCGGTCAAGCAGGAGCGGAAACGCAGGCCCACCAAGCCCTCCCGCAGCTCCAAGGAAAAACGTCTGGAAGGCAAGGGAAAGC
>JAJZSH010000109.1 GCA_021822005.1 Deltaproteobacteria bacterium
GATACGAGAAGACGGACCTCTCGTACAATGCGTTGAATGCCTTGGCGGCGGCTATGATTGTTTTAAACAAGGTCATGGTTATTTATGGATAAGCTCTTAGTATATATTTTTTATGTCCGGAATGCAAATATACATTAAGCATCTTCCCGCCTTGTCGCAACTATTCTTGATATATATCTCGCCCTCATTCCGGCTCTAACCCGTAAAGAAATCCCCCTAATCCCCCTTTTTCAAAGGGGAAGGTCAGGCCGCACTCTTCGCCCCCCTGTGCTTTCGTTTTAGCGCTACGATTCCAGCAAAAATATTTCCTTTAAAGTTTCATCCTGGGGAGTCGATAAGATCATCAAGCAATAACGATTATAATGCGTGTAGGGTTTGGCCAAAAAGGAGGTGACGGTAAGAACTGCCAGACACACCTGCCAGAAACTGCAACAAAAATGACATCCGCTTGAAAACGCCGGCAAGGAAGCCGGTATTCACAAACACACACAACACGGAGGTTTCACCATGGGTTTCAGAATCAATACCAACATCGATGCAATGAGCGCTCACCGGAATATGCTTGGCACGAGCGGCAGCCTGAGCAAGTCGTTGGAGCGTCTTTCTTCCGGTCTGCGGATCAACCGCGCCGCTGATGATGCTTCGGGCATGACCATTGCCGACTCACTGCGGGCGCAGGCCACAGGCCTCGGCCAGGCCATGAAGAACGCCGGCGACGCCATCTCCCTGGTGCAGGTGGCAGACGGCGCTCTGGAAGAGTCCATCAACATCGTGACCACCATCCGGACCAAGGCGATCCAGGCTGCTTCCGACGGGCAGAACACCGTTTCCCGGGCAGCCATCCAGGCCGACGTCAACAAGCTGCTGGAAGAGATGAACATCATCGCCGACACCACCGCCTTCAACGGCCAGGTTCTGTTGAAGGGCAACTTCACCAATAAATCCTTCCAGGTTGGCGCCTATGCCAACCAGACGGTTTCTGTTTCCATCGAAAACGCCGATGCAAGCCATGTGGGCCGGTTGGCCGCAACAAGTTCCACCACGACCCAGACAGAACTCACAAGCTTGGTTGGTACGATTGCGGGGGACAATGATATTGTTGCTGACTCTACACCTGCAACCGGCGAGTGGGCGGTGCCCACCTCGACGAACCTTACCCTGAACACCATCGCTATTGGCGGTTATCTGGGTGCGCAGGGAACGAGCATGTTGTCGGCGAAAGGTACTGCAGCCGCGATGAATGCTGTTGCTGAGACCACCGGAGTCAAGGCGACTGCCACCACCGCCTGGACCGGGACCGGTAATGTCACCGCCGGGAGTATCGCGGACGGCGGCCTGCTGATCAACGGCGTGAATCTCGGCGCGATTACCGTGACCACCAATGATGCTTCCGGGGCCTTGGTTTCCGCCATCAATGCCAAACAGGCGACAACCGGGGTTTCGGCCGCTGTAAATGCCAGCGGCCTCATGACCCTTACCGCCGCAGACGGTCGGAACATCGCCGTTTCCGGCGCCTCTGTTGCTCTGTTGGGGACAGGTTTTGCCGCCAACACCACCTCCGTTACCGTGGTTGGCGGAACGGCTGCCGTTGAAAGCGCCACCGCCAATTTCAACCTGGATGGCGTGAATATCCTCTGGGATGCATCCAGCACCACCGCGACTACGGACAACACCAATTTGTTTAATGCTCTGACTGCGGCAAAAACGGCCGGAACCATCAGCAGCAACTATACCTTTACTGATAATGGTGCTGCTGGGGTAGTCATTACCCGGGGCGATGGTCTGGATGTCAATATCCTCAACGACACCGACAATGACGCTACTATTACAATTGCCGGTGTTGCCGGTAATGCTACCACCGGTTTGGTGAGCAATTCTTCCCGGCATGGGGTGGTGAGCCTTACTTCCTCAAACACCATTACCATCGGTGGTGATACCTCCACCTTGCAAAGCTTTGGTTTTACCGCGACTACGGTTGCCGCCTCTGGCGGCATCGCCGATGCCAATGTCACCACCGCCACAGCCGCGCAGACCACCATCCAGCGCGCTGACTCGGCTCTGGAGGCTTTGGACAAGGTCCGTTCCGGTCTTGGTTCCGCCCAGAACCAGGTGGAAGCAACCCTGCGTAACATCTCCGTAACCCGGGTCAACATCCAGTCGGCCGAATCGGCCATCCGTGACGTTGACTTCGCCGACGAGAGTTCCAACTTCGCCAAGATGAACATCCTGGTGCAGGCCGGCAGCTATGCCCTCTCGCAGGCAAACGCAGTGCAGCAGAACATCATGACTCTGCTTCGTTAATAGATCAGGTTGATGGCTGAAGGCTGCTGGCGATCAGCAGCCTTCAGCCTCATTGCCTCGGGGAGACGAGTTGTTACGAGTCCATCAATGGATACACTCACAAAAAATCGGGTTTCCCCGTTTCTCGTCATTCCGGCGGAAGCCTGAATCCAGTGTTTTCATGTAGTTGCGAAAGGTCGTCATCAATAAAAAGGTTTGTAAAATTTCTGGATATATCCTTGTTTTTGTGGTATTGAAACTCCATGATTGCAAAGATAATTAAGCGAAGCCTCGCCCCTGAACTTTTGGATGCCATCGCCCATAACCCGGCGGTGGCTTTGCTCGGACCCCGCCAGGCCGGTAAAACCACCCTGGCCCTGGAGGTCGGGCAGGGATTGAACGCTCTGTATCTTGATCTCGAATCGGAACAGGATCGTGCCAAGCTGGCTCAGCCTGAGCTGTATCTGGCCGACCATCAGGACAGGCTGGTTATCCTCGACGAAGTTCACCGCGCGCCGGGATTATTTCCCGTATTACGGGGCCTGATTGACCGCGCCCGCCGTTTTGGCCGGACATCCGGGCAGTATCTGCTGCTTGGCTCCGCCTCGCTGGACTTGCTCAAACAATCCGGAGAAAGCCTGGCCGGCCGCATTGCCTATCTGGAATTGACTCCATTCACCATTCTGGAAACGAGAAATCTGCCGGCGGATGACCTGTGGATTCGTGGCGGCTTCCCCGACAGCCTGCTGGCGCCGGATGACGCACGCAGCCTGCGTTGGCGGCAGGATTTCATCCGCACCTATCTGGAGCGGGATATTCCCCAGTTCGGGCCGCGTATCGCAGCGGAAACACTGCGCCGTTTCTGGGGCATGCTTGCCCATCACCAGGGGGGGCTGCTCAATGCCGCCCAGTTTGCCCGCAATCTGGGCGTGGATGCCAAGACCGTCGCCAGCTATCTGGATTTGCTGGTCGATCTGCTCATCGTGCGTCGTCTGCCCCCCTGGCATGCCAACTTGGGCAAGCGGTTGGTTAAATCACCCAAGGTCTTTGTGCGCGACAGCGGCCTGGTTCATTCGTTGTTGGCCATTCCTGACAAGGAGACTTTGCTTGCTCATCCGGTTGTGGGGCTAAGCTGGGAATGTTTTGTCGTGGAAAATCTGTTGAATTGCGCCGGGGAAAGAGCCCAGGGCTATTTCTATCGCACCAGCGGCGGAGCGGAAATCGACCTGTTGCTGGTCTGGCCGGATGGCAGCCGTTGGGCGGTGGAAATCAAGCGCAGCCTGAGTCCCAAACCAGAGCGCGGCTTCCATGCCGCCTGCGAAGACCTGGCCCCCAGTCGCAAGTATGTGGTGTATCCCGGCAAGGAGCGATACCGTATTGCCGGTGATATCGAAGTCGTCCCTCTGGTGGAACTTGCTTCACTCCTGATTCCGTGACGGTGGCAGCCTGGCTGCGAATTGCCCCGCGGCTGCGTCCCCCTTTTTGTTTGCAAAAAAATATTCAAGATGCCGGCTGGACTGCCGATACGAATGATGGGCAGGGAAGATTGTCAGCTCGTGAAAAACAGGGCAGGTAGAGGCATTATAACAGAACAATTGAACAGGTGACAACATTATGGCTGGTTCAATTTCCACGCTTGGCGCAGGCTCCAATATCGATCTGCAGGGGGTTATTGACAAGCTCAAGGCCGCGGATCAGATACCGATCACCAATATCAAGGCCCAGCAGCTCCAGTACAAGGATCAGCTGGCCGTGTTCGAATCCGTGAACACCAAGTTGCTGGCGGTCAAAAGCAAGGCGCTTGATCTCTCCCTGTCCACCACCTTTTCAGCGCGGCTGATTACCTCGTCGCAGCCGAGTGTGTTGACCGCCACGGCCGGCAGCGGCGCCAGCGCCGGTATCTCCACCGTGACAGTGGGCCGGCTGGCCAAGCAGAACTCCTGGCAATCTTCCGGGGTGGCCACGGCCGCCACCGTGGTTGGCAGCACCACAGGCAGTTTCGCCTACACCGTCAAGGGCACGCAGTCCAGCGTGGCGGTCTCCGCCACCACCACCCTGCAACAGCTCAGCGACGCCATCAACAACGATGCCAATAATCCCGGCGTTACCGCCAGCGTGATGGACGACGGCACCGGCACGGCCACGGCCTTTCATCTGGTGCTGGTTTCCAAGGAGACCGGCGACGCCAACGCCGTGACCATCGGCACCAACAACACCACTCTGACCTTTACCGAGATCCAGGCCAAGGGCGTCCTCGACGCCCAGGTGACCATCAACGGGATCACCTACAATCGAGCCACCAACACCATCAGCGATATCATCGCCGGGGTTACTCTGAATCTGGTAGCCACTGGCGCCTCATCGCTCACGATCACCAGTGACACCGCCAGCGTCAAGGCCAAGATCCTCGCCATGGTTGAAGCGTATAATGCGGCGGCGAAAGAGATCGCGGATAATTCCAGATACGACGAGAAGACCAAGGTGGCCGGTTCCCTTTCCGGGGTTTCCACCTTCCGCACCATGACCAGTCAGTTGAAGCAGACCCTGCTGACCTCCATTGGCGGGTTGGGCGGGGCATACGACAATCTGACGGATATCGGCCTGAGTTTTGACCGGGATGGCACCGCGTCGATGGATGAAACGGTTTTGACAACCGCCCTGGAAAACAACCTGGAAGATGTCCAGCTTCTTCTGGTGGGCGATACCGCCACGGGGATTGACGGGGTTGCCACCCTGTTGAACGCGCAGTTGCGGGACATCACCAAGCCTATCAGCGGGGTGATCGCCAACGAGAAGGATCGGGTTGATCAAACCATCCAGCGGCTGGACGACCAGATCGAGAGCATGACCATCAGGCTGAACAATAAATACGACCTGTTAACGAAACAGTTTGTCCAGCTCGACACCTTGATGAGCAACATACAGAAGCAGGGGGATTTTCTGACCGCCCAAATCGCGAGCCTGACCGCGAGCAAGAATTGATGTCTCGTAACAACTCGTCGCCCCGGCGAAGGCCGGGGTCCAGCTTTGCTGCAACTGTCAGAAAAGACTGGATCGGAGTCTCGCAAGCTCGCTTACCTCCGGCTTTCGCCGGAATGACGGAATGTAGCGATTTTTGAGTTGTTACGAGTCTATTAGAAACCGAATTAGCGCTAATCTTCCGCAAATTCCCTCGCCCTTGAGGGAGAGGGTGAGGGAGAGGGTGAAAAGCCACCGTTTACCCCCTCTCCCCGGCCCTCTCCCCCACTAAAGCGGGGGAGAGGGGGGATTTCGTAGGGGCTCTCCCGAGTACAAATTGCGTCTTGCGGAAGATTAGCGCTAATCAGTATTAGAAATGATGAGTACCGAATTTCGTTTGAGCCTCTGCGTCCCGACGGGAGAACAAAAAAAATGGCAACGGATGCGACAGGGCAACCGGCAATGGAGTTGGTGGAGATGGTCGTGGCCCTGTATGGGGAGCTGGCAGAGGTGACTGCCGCATTTCTGGAAGCGATTCAGGATGGGGTGCCGGACGAGGCGGCGCAGTCGCTATTCTGGACGGCGCGGACAGAGCTGGCCGGGAGGTTGCAGCCGCTTCTTGCTCAAGAAGAGCATTGGTTCGACCACGGCGACGGACGCAAGCAGGCGGAGCACCGGCAGCAGGCCCTTGCTCTCCAGCTGGAGAAAATGGAGAGGGTTGCCGCCCTTGACGCCCGGGTTCTCTCACGGCTTGCCGTCTTGCAGGCCCAGGTTGGCGAGGAGCTCAAGTCTCTTGGCCAGGGCAAGAAAGGGCTGGCCGGATATAGGGTCGGGCTGAAAGGGGCGCCACGGTTTTGTCGGAGAACTGCTTGAATTGGCATGGTGTTGATCGGCACTGTCCGGTTAAGAGATTGTATCTGGGTAACATGCTGTATTATCGGCTGGAAATCCCCCTCAATCCCCCTTTGTTAAAGGGGGAAGTAGAAGTTTTCCCCCTTTGGCAAAAGGGGAAGTAGAAGTTTCCCCCCTTTGGCAAAAGGAGAAGTAGAAGTTTCCCCCCCTTTGGCAAAAGGGGAAGTAGAAGTTTCCCCCCCTTTGGCAAAAGGGGAAGTAGAAGTTTCCCCCCTTTGGCAAAAGGAGAAGTAGAAGTTTCCCCCCCTTTTGGCAAAAGGGGAAGTAGAAGTCCCCCCCCTTTAACAAAGGGGGGCAAGGGGGGATTTGGACGTTTTGATTGATATTGCAATTTCCTAACCGGACAACACTGAGTTTTGATGGGAAAAGTCGGGGGGGATCATTCATGTTTTTCCCGGGAATTGCCGATATATGAAATGTGGGCAAGGGGTTTCCGGAGAAAAAATGATTTTGTGAAAAGGAGCGTGGATATGGTCCCGAAGCAAGCAAGCAATGCGTATTTCCAGGCGCAGGCAAGCGCGAAGATTCATCCTGCCAAACTTGTTCATATGATGTACGAACGGCTTTTGCTCAACCTCGCCTGTGCCGGTGAGGGACTTGAGGAGAATGACCTTAAAAAACGGGGCGAGAATCTTTCCAAGGCCATTGCCATTATCACGGAGTTGAACTGCTGTATAACGCCGGGGGATGAATCCGAGCCGGCCCAGTTCCTGCGCGGCATGTATGCGGCGATGCTGATAGAACTGGGCAAGGTCGCGGTTACCAAGGATGCGGCGGTTGTCCGGCAGGCCCAGCGGTATGTGTCGCGTTTGAAAGAAATCTGGGAAGAAACCGCCATGCGGGAAAATGGCCTTGCTGTTGAGCGAAAAACGGAGAGACCAACAGAGGATGCGCATGAACAGGCGGCAATGGCGTACCCGCGTTGTCACGAAAAGGAAGGCGCTGTCGTCGCCAACCTGTGCTTTTTGGTGTGAAATACGGCCTCCCTGTCTTGGGGGGCGAGAGGTAATTCCATTTCTATTTCAATGGTGAAGCCAAGACACTGTAGGAGCGACCTCTGGTCGCGATCCGCCGAATATCGCGACCAGAGGTCGCTCCTGCAAACTGTTTGAATAGAGGGATGTTGTTGTGGTTGGCATGGAAGGATAGTGGAGTAACAATGGGAGGTTGTCATGGACGTCAATATTCTCACCGGTGAGAGCAGGGGTGTTGTCAGTGTGCCGGTTGCCCCGGCCATGGTGCGCCAGGATAAGCAAAAAATGCCGGTAATGCCGGTTGCCCCGAGCGCCGAGACCGAAGGCAGTGCGCTTGATCGCAAGGCGTTGTCGCAACGGGAAGGAAAACCGTCCCGGGAGCAGGCGATACAATATGTCCAGGAAATTCAGGCGCGTTTCGACAAAATGGGGACGAATCTCCAATTTTCCATCGATAACAGCTCGGAAGACGTTGTGGTGAAGATTACCGCCAAGGATAGCGGTGAGCTGATCCGGCAGTTTCCCTCGGATGCAATACTGCAACTGAGGAATAAGCTGGATGATCTTGTGGGGATGCTGTTTGACGGAAAGGTATAACCTCTTTCCGGCCAGTTGTTTCTGTCTTGAATGTGCTGTCGGCGTTCTGAAAAAAAACAGGGTGTCGGCGGTTGTCGCTGGACTTGCGCCAACGGCGCTTCCTCTCTGAAGTTTCGCTATCCTCCCCCAAGAAAAAAATCTTTTTAAAAAGCGGCCAATTTTTTTTTGGCAAGACTTTTTCCTTGACAATTATTTGGGCCTCTCGTATACCTGATCGGCAAACTGAATGCGTGTTCATCTTTACCATAATATTTCAATCCTCATTAATTGACACAAGGAGACTCGATCATGTCCAAGTTAGTCGCTCCCCATGGTGGAAAAGGTCTGGTATGCTGCCTGCTGCACGGCAGTGAGCGTACCGCTGAGCAGGAAAAAGCCAAAGGCCTCAAGAAGATCAAGATCAGCGACCGCGCCAAAGGCGACCTGATCATGATGGGCATCGGCGGTTTCTCTCCGCTGAATGGCTTCATGAACAAGGCCGACTGGAAGGGCGTTGTTGAGAATTTCACCATGGCCAATGGCACCTTCTGGCCCCTGCCCATCACCCTGGATGTCTCCAGGGCCGATGCCGATGCGATCAAGGTTGGCGACGAGATCGCCCTTGAGGCTGGTGGCGAGATTTACGCCACCATGAAGGTCAACGAGAAGTTCGAGATGACCGACGCCGACAAGAAGTGGGAGTGTGAGAAGGTCTTCAAGGGCCAGGGCGAAGAGTCCGCCGATGACAAGTTCTGGGAAATCGCTCTCAAGGACCATCCCGGCGTCCAGATGGTTATGAAGCAGAAGGAAGTGAACCTGGCCGGCCCGGTAAAGGTTCTCTCCGAGGGTGAGTATCCCGCCAAGTACAAGGGCGTGTACCTGACCCCGGCCGAGACCCGCGCCATGTTCGAAGAGCGTGGCTGGTCCGACGTTGCCGCCCTGCAGCTGCGTAACCCCATGCACCGCTCCCATGAGTTCCTGGCCAAGATCGCCATCGAGGTATGTGACGGCGTGCTGATCCACTCCCTGATCGGCAACCTGAAGGCCGGCGATATTCCTGCCGAGGTTCGCGTCAAGGCTATTGATTGCCTGGTTGAGCACTACTTTGTAAAAGACAACGTCATCCAGGCCGGTTACCCCCTGGATATGCGTTATGCCGGTCCCCGTGAGGCCCTGCTCCATGCAACCTTCCGTCAGAACTACGGCATCACCAAGATGATCATCGGCCGTGACCATGCCGGTGTTGGCGACTTCTACGGTCTGTTCGAGGCCCAGGAGATCTTCGACCGCATCCCGCATC
>JAJZSH010000110.1 GCA_021822005.1 Deltaproteobacteria bacterium
TGGAGACAACGTGACCATCGAAGGGCAGTTGATCACCCCGATCGCGATGGAAGAAGGACTCCGCTTCGCGATTCGTGAAGGCGGCCGCACCGTGGGCGCCGGTGTTATCAATAAAATTATCGAATAATCGCCTGCACGGTTTTTAGGATCCGTTACGAAATAACCTGTACTTTTTGCCCCTTTCGTTACGGCTCCTTACGCCGTTAACACTGCTGCCGCTTTGGGCCATCAAGATGACGACATTATTTCACTAACAACGGCTGACTGCAAAAAAAGGAAGCTAGATGCGAGACATTATTACATTGGGTTGTCAGACCTGCAAGAGACGTAATTACACCACCACCAAGAATAAACGGTCTACTCCGAGCAAGCTGGAGTTTAAGAAGTTCTGCCCTTTTTGCAGATCACATACCCTGCACAAGGAAACGAAATAGTTTTTAGGAGCCGTTACGGAATAACCATCGCCACTAACACGGCTATTTTCTTTGTCCATTCCGTTACGGCTCCTTATGCCGTCTTGCCATTTTAAAGGCATATTTATGTAACGTTGTAACGGTTTAGGCCAGTAGCTCTAATGGTAGAGCATCGGACTCCAAATCCGAGGGCTGGGGGTTCGAGTCCCTCCTGGCCTGCCAGAGACGAGAGATTGTGGTTGCTTCGCCCTTTTTTCTGATGTGAGAGGGCGAAGTAGTTATTTAGGAACCGTTGCGGAATAACCATAGTTTTCTTGATCATTCCGCAACGGTTCTTTATGCCGTTCGTGCCATTTAACGGGGCAGGATTATTTTGTTACAACGGCTTGGATAATCGGTGCATGGTGTCTTGGCCGACCTCCATCCCCTTCATGCGTAAGAACGATCAGCCTGTGCAGGAAGAGACGATCATTATGGCAAGCAAGGAAGACCGATTGGCCAAAAGCAAAAAAGTAGCTGGCAATGATCCTGAGCAGGGATCTGTATTCCGGCCGGGTCGGGTTAAAGAATTTGCCACCGAAGTGAAAAATGAATTCGGCAAGATCGTTTGGCCGGCCCAAAAACAGACTGTTGGCACTACGGCGGTGGTTGTAGTACTGGTGATGATCATCTCCTTTTATTTGGGAGCTGTTGATCTGCTGCTGGGGAAAATAATCGGTTATGTTTTGCGGTAGGAAACCAGCGTAAGCCGGGAGAGAGACAGCATTATGGCACGTCACTGGTATATTGTCCATACATACTCCGGCTTTGAAGAGCAGGTGAAGACCGGCATGCTTGAGCGCGTTAAAAATGCGGGCCAGGAAGAGATGTTTGGGGAAATCCTTGTTCCCACTGAGCAGGTTGTTGAAATGGTGAAGGGCGCACGGAAAACATCATCCCGCAAATTTTTTCCAGGATATATTCTGGTGAATGTCGATCTCAATGATGAGACCTGGCATATAGTTCGGGGAACCCCGAAGGTGACTGGTTTTGTCGGCAACGATATGAGCCCTGAGCCGCTTTCCGATGAAGAGGCCATGAAGATTATTGGCCGGATCAAGGATGGCGCTCTCAAGCCCAAGCCAAAAGTTTCTTTCGAATTTGGCGATGTTGTCCGGGTTATCGATGGGCCATTCACCAATTTTCAAGGTGTTGTGGATGAGGTTTTCCCGGAGAAGGGCCGGGTTCGGGTGCTGGTTTCCATTTTTGGCAGGGAAACCCCGGTCGAGCTTGAATATATCCAGGTGAGTAAAGGGTAGTCGTCTTTTTTTGCAATTGTGACAAGAATTGTTGTAATCGCAAAAAAGCCGCGATTACAACGGTTATTGCTTTGTAACTTGTTGATTTTATGTTACGGACCTGTGACTTTTCGGGGTTGTTACAAGTCCATCAAGAATTGCGTAGCACATGGAGTAGTTTGTTTCGCTAAGCCGTTATGCAAAAATAACCTTAACATTGAAAGATCGTGATCGGCATAAGTGGCCGTAACGAGTTGAGCTGAAATGTAATGGTTATTTTGTAACGGCCACTAAATTTATGATGTCGGGCTGTCTGGCTCCTTGCAGCAGAGAAAAAGGCAGGGAAACAGTTTCCGACATGTGGGAGTTCCAGCGATGGCTAAGAAGATTGAAGGATACATAAAGTTACAGATCCCAGCCGGCAAAGCGAATCCGTCGCCCCCGGTTGGCCCGGCCCTTGGCCAGCGTGGCGTCAACATCATGGAGTTTTGCAAGGCGTTCAATGCGAAAACCCAGGCGGAGGGCGATACGGTTATTCCGGTTGTGATTACCGTGTATGCGGACCGTTCATTTACTTTTGTTACCAAGACCCCGCCAGCCTCAACGCTGCTTTTTAAAGCATGCAATCTTGGCAAGGGGTCGAGCAACCCCAAGAAGGATCGTGTGGCCAAGATTACCCGCGATAAGATTAAAGAGATTGCCGAGAGAAAACTTCCCGATCTGAACGCCTACGATATCGATGCCGCAATGCGGATTATCGAGGGAACCGCGAGGAGCTGCGGGATTACAATCGTCGATTGATCGTAGGTCCGACTTTTTTTAATAGATGTATTAATGGGTTAACCGTAGCACTTCTGATGTGTGAAGGCTTGAATGTTTGGAGAGCGCCATGGCAAAGAAAGGCA
Source organism: Deltaproteobacteria bacterium (assembly GCA_021822005.1). GTDB lineage: Bacteria > Desulfobacterota > Desulfobulbia > Desulfobulbales > Desulfurivibrionaceae > Thiovibrio. Next base: position 2,596 of record JAJZSH010000110.1, read on the forward strand.
AGCAATATAAAAACAGTGTCGCACAGCTTGATCCGATGAAGGCTTATAACCTTGAGGAAGCTGTTGCTCTTGCGTTGCAGGGCAAGTTCGCAAAATTCGATGAGTCGGTGGATCTGGCTCTCAACCTTGGCGTTGATCCCCGCCATGCAGAGCAGATGGTGCGGAGCAGTGTTGTCCTCCCGAACGGTACAGGGAAGACAGAGCGGGTTCTCGTTTTTGCCAAGGGCGAGAAGGTGCAGGAAGCTCTTGACGCCGGCGCGGATTATGCCGGTGGCGATGAGTTTCTTGAGAAAATCCAAGGCGGCTGGCTGGAATTTGACAGAACAGTTGCCACGCCTGATATGATGGGCACCGTCGGCAAGATCGGCAAGATTCTCGGCCCCCGGAATTTGATGCCTAACGCGAAGCTGGGCACGGTTACTTTCGATGTCGGCCGGGTCGTTAAGGAAATTAAATCCGGCAAGGTTGATTTCAAGGTTGATAAGGCAGGGGTTCTCCATTGCATGATTGGAAAGTCGTCATTCGGCACTGAAAAATTGCAGGAAAATATTCTGGCCTTTGTTGACAAGGTTGTCCAGCTCAAGCCCTCTTCCAGTAAGGGTGTGTATTTGAAGGCGGTGTATTTGTCCACCACCATGGGGCCGGGGCTGAAACTCGATCCCATGGAGTTGCGAGCTCTCTGTAAACATGCCTGATGGGCGTTGATCCCGCTGGTTGCCTACAGCGTTTATATATCTTGTATCAAGCAGTTAAGTCGTCAAAGACCGTGGGTACCAAGAGGTTTAATCGGCGCGTTGGTCTATGTAAGACGCAATGTGCGGGCCTGCCGAGGCGAAATGTCATTGCTTTTCGCAGTGTCGTCACATGGGTTGTTTCCACCAGCAGGAGAATTGCACAGGATGGAAAGAACGCATTCGTCTGTTCCGGTCGACCTCGACTGCTTCTCGCTAACCCTAATATGCAGTTAGTTTAAAGGAGGTAGAGGAATTGAATCGAGACGATAAGGTTGCGGTAATCGAGGAACTCAGCCGCAGATTGGCCCATGCCAAGTTTGCCGTTGTTTCCGATTATCGTGGTCTGACCGTGCCTGTCATCTCACAACTCCGCCGTGAACTCAAGCAGAGCAACGCCGAAATCCGTGTCGCCAAAAACACCCTGTTGCGGCTGGCCATCAAAGGAACGCCCTTTGAGGCCATGGATCAGTTCCTTGTAGGAACAACGGCAGTTACTTTTGCGGATGGGGATCCGGTGGCGCCGACTAAGGTTTTGGTTGAGTTTATCAAGACGAATCCAAAGCTTGAGATCAAGACGGCAGTTTTAGATGGCAAATTGCTTACGGCAGACGATCTGAAGGCATTGTCCACATTGCCTGGCAAGGATGAACTCCGGGCGCAGCTGCTTGCAGTCATGCTCGCTGTTCCGACCAGTTTTGTCCGGGTGCTCAGCGCTGTTCCGCAAAAGGCGTTGTACGCATTGCAGGCAATAAAGGACCAGAAAGGTCAGGGCGACAACTAAGCCGTTGTTCAAAAAAATAACCGTAACATTGAAAGATCGTGGCCGGCAGCAGCGAAGCGGCGTAAGGGGCCGTAATGAAATGGTCTGAAATGTAATGGTTATTTCTTAACGGCCCCTAAACAAGAACAGTATTTGGAGGATAGAGCAATGGCAGTATCAAAGGAAGATGTAATTGATTTTATTTCTAACATGACGGTTCTCGAGCTTTCCGAGCTCATCAAGGAACTTGAAAATAAATTTGGTGTTTCCGCTGCGGCCCCGGTAGCAATGGCTGCTGCGCCTGCGGCCGGCGGTGATGCCGCGGCTGTGGAAGAGAAAACCGAGTTTGACGTAATTCTTGTCACTGCTGGCGACAAGAAGATCGGGGTTATCAAAGAGGTTCGCGCCATTACCTCTCTGGGCCTCAAGGAAGCAAAAGACCTGGTCGAAGGCGCGCCCAGCCCGATCAAGGAAGGTGTTTCCAAAGATGAAGCTGCCGAGATCAAAGCCAAGATCGAGGCTGCCGGCGGAACTGTAGAGATCAAGTAGTGTGAATACCGTATTGTTTTTTTGCTGATCTTCTCAGGTATCAGCAAGAAAAATATAGCATTTTCTGGGACTGACCAAGCCCCAGGGATCAACAAGAGATGCAGCGACGCTACGGGGGGAATCCCCGTAGCGTTCTTGCGTTCTTATCAAAGGGAGAGATTTGGCCTCCATGATGTATGGCACAATGCATCTCCTGACGCTCCACACCGGGGAGCCCGTTCCCATCCGCCACCGCTAAACAGATGAGGGTATTGCTGCATGCAAACTATCAAACGAGTTCGGAAAAGTTTCGCCAAAACCAAGAGTATTGTTGGCATACCACATCTCATCGAGATGCAGGGGCTGTCCTATGAAAAGTTTCTGCAAAAGGACACAGAGCCGGATCAGCGCTCGGACAGTGGTCTGCAGGGGATTTTTAAAAGTATTTTCCCCATTCAGGATTTCAACGGAACCTGTTCTCTTGAGTTTGTGCGGTATAATTTTGGAGAACCGAAATATTCCGTGGATGAGTGTATCCAGCGGGGCATGACCTACGAGGTGCCGGTCAAGATTACGGTGCGCCTTGTTTCCTACGATACCGATGCCGAAACCGGCGTGCAGAATATCCGTGACATTAAAGAGCAGGCTGTTTACCTGGGCAGCATGCCGTTGATGACCAAAACCGGGGTCTATGTCGTCAACGGAACCGAGCGGGTCATCGTCAGTCAGTTGCAGCGTTCGCCCGGCCTTTTCTACAGCCATGACGGCGGCAAGACCCATTCCGGCGGCAAGCTTCTCTATTCGGCCAGGATTATTCCGGTGCGTGGCTCCTGGATTGATCTCGAGTTTGACGCCAAGGATATCCTGTACGTCCGCATCGACCGGCGCCGCAAGTTCCCGGTAACAACCCTGCTCAAGGCCCTTGGCTACAGCGGGGATGAACTGTTGCGCTATTACTATGACACGGAAAAGATCTCCGTGAGCCGTAAAAAATTCAAGAAAGAATTCTCACCCGATGTCATGGTCGGACAGAAGGTAACCCATGACATTGTTGATCCGAAAACCGGAGAAATTATTGCCAAGGAAGGCCGCAAGATCGGCAAGGTTCTGGCCAAGAAAATTTTTGAGGCAGGTGTCACCCATTTTGACATCGAAGCGGAGAGTCTGGTCGGCAAGTTTCTTGCCCGTGACATCGTGGACCAGAAGACTGGCGAGGTCATTTTTCCCTGCAATACGGAACTGGCCGAGACCATGCTTGACGACATTATCGCGGCGAAGATCTCCGAATTTGAAGTCCTCTTCATTGACGGCATCAAGGTTTCCGATTCTTTCCGCAAGACCCTGGCTCTGGACAAGGTGAATACCCCGGAAGAGGCCCTGCTTGAAATATACCGCAGACTGAGGCCCAGCAGCCCGCCAACCCACGAGATCGCCTCGGCCTTTTTCGAGAATTTGTTTTTCAGCGCCGACACCTATGACCTTTCCGAGGTTGGCCGTTTTAAAATCAATGCCAGGTTGGGCGTCAACACCGATATCGAGCACCGCACCCTGACCAAGGACGATATCATGCTGGCGGTAAGGTATCTGGTGCGTCTCAAAGACAGTCAGGGTCCCATTGACGATATCGACCATCTTGGCAATCGTCGGGTCCGGACGGTGGGCGAGCTGGTGGAAAATCAGTACCGCATGGGTCTTGTCCGCATGGAGCGTGCCATTCGTGAGCGGATGAGCATTCAGGAGGTTGAGGCCCTGATGCCCCATGACCTGATCAATCCCAAGCCCATTACCGCCGCGATCAAGGAATTTTTTGGCACCAGCCAGCTTTCCCAGTTCATGGACCAGACCAACCCCTTGTCCGAGGTAACGCATAAGCGCCGGTTGAGCGCCCTCGGACCGGGTGGTCTTTCCCGCGAACGCGCTGGGTTTGAGGTCCGCGATGTTCATCCGACCCATTACGGGCGGATTTGTCCTGTTGAAACACCGGAAGGCCCGAATATCGGCCTTATTGTCTCACTTGCCACCTATGCCCGGGTCAATGAATTCGGCTTTGTCGAGACTCCATACCGGAACGTCAAGAACCGTAAGGCAACAAGGGAAATTTCCTACATGACTGCCCTGGATGAACAGGAGCATGTCATTGCCCAGGCAAAAACAGAGCTGGACGGGAAAGGCAAGATTGTGCCGGACACCCTTATTGCCCGGCAGGACGGCGAAGTGCTCTCCACCGAGGCTGATGCCGTAACGCAGATGGATGTTTCCCCCAACCAGCTGGTGAGTGTGGCTGCCTCGCTTATTCCCTTTTTGGAGAATGACGACGCGAACCGGGCCCTGATGGGCTCCAACATGCAGCGGCAGGGCGTTCCCCTTTTGCGGCCGGAGGCCCCGTTGATCGGCACAGGCCTTGAATTAACCGTGGCCAAGGATTCCGGGGTCTGCCTGTTGGCCGGAGGCGATGGTGTCGTGGAAGAGGTCGATGCCAACCGGGTAGTGGTTCGCTATGACAAGCCTGGGACAGATGGCTTTACCACCGGCATAGGGATCTATCGCCTGGAAAAATATAAAAAATCGAACCAGAATACCTGTTTTACCCAGCGGCCCCTGGTAAATCCCGGTCTCCGGGTAAAAAAGGGCGACATTCTCGCCGACGGACCGGCCTGTGACCAGGGTGAACTGGCTCTGGGCAAGAACGTGACCATCGCTTTCATGCCGTGGCGTGGGTACAACTTCGAGGACTCCATCCTGATCAGCGAGAAGATGCTGAAAAAGGATACCTATACCTCTCTGCATATCGAGGTGTTCGAGACCGTTGCCAGGGACACCAAGCTGGGTAAGGAAGAAATCACCCGCGACATCCCCAATGTGAGCGAGGAGGCGTTGCGCAATCTGGACGAGTCCGGGGTTATCCGCATCGGGGCCGAGATCAAGTCCGGAGACATCCTGGTGGGCAAGGTGACACCCAAGGGGGAAACCCAGCTTTCTCCGGAAGAAAAGTTGTTGCGCGCCATCTTCGGGGAAAAGGCCGGCGATGTGAAAGATACCTCCCTGCGCGTCCCGCCCGGGGCTGAAGGGGTGGTCATCGACGCCAAGGTTTTTTCCCGCAAGGGGGTGGAGAAGGATGAACGCACCCTGGCCATTGACGAGTTTGAGATCAAAACCCTTGAGCGGGATATGGAGGACGAGGTCAACTGTCTGAAAAAGGGAGTCCGCAACAGTCTGGCCGATCTTCTTGAGGGGAAGACCGCGAAAAATGCGATCAAGGACAAGAAAGGCGAATCCCTGCTCGCCAAGGGGAAGAAAATCTCCCGCGAAGTGATTGAACGGTTGTCCCTCTCTGCCATCAAGATGATCGACTATGCCGAAAAAGACAAGTTCGAAGGCGAGGTAGCGCTTCTTTTCGAGCGGTATGAAAGCCAGGTCAAACTGGTGAGAGACCGTTATGAGACACGGATCTCCCGGCTCAAGAAAGGGGATGATCTGCCACCCGGGGTTATCCGGATGGTCAAGGTCTATGTCGCCACCAAGCGCAAGCTGTCCGTGGGCGACAAGATGGCAGGCCGCCACGGAAACAAGGGCGTTGTTTCCCGGATCATGCCCGAAGAGGATATGCCCTATTTTGCCGACGGCACAACAGTGGATATTGTTTTGAACCCGCTGGGTGTTCCTTCCCGTATGAACGTGGGTCAGTTGTTGGAGGTGCATCTTGGTCTGGCGGCCAAAAGACTTGGCCAGCAGATCCAGCATCTTGCCGATCAGCAGCAGGTTGCTGCGGTGAAGGAAAAACTGAAGACGGTGTATTCCGAAGAGGAGTATGGGCAGTTGAGCGAAGGACTCACGGATGAGGAACTGTTACTCCTTGCCAGGCGCATGGGCTCGGGTCTGCATATGGCCACGCCGGTATTTGACGGGGCCCATGAAAGCGAGATCCGGAATCTCCTGGTTCAGGCCGGCATGGACGAGGTTGGACAAGCCACTCTGTATGACGGGCTGACCGGAGAAAAGTTTGACAACCCGGTAACCGTTGGCACCATGTATATCCTGAAACTCCATCATCTGGTTGATGACAAGATCCATGCCCGTTCCACGGGGCCCTATTCGCTGGTTACCCAGCAGCCCCTTGGCGGCAAGGCGCAGTTCGGTGGACAGCGTCTTGGCGAAATGGAGGTCTGGGCATTGGAGGCGTATGGCGCGGCATATACTTTACAGGAATTCTTAACAGTCAAGTCTGACGATGTAGGCGGTAGAACAAGGACATACGAACGGATCGTTAAAGGCAATAATTTTCTGGAGGCAGGCCTGCCGGAATCTTTCCATGTTTTGGTGAAAGAACTCCAGG
>JAJZSH010000111.1 GCA_021822005.1 Deltaproteobacteria bacterium
CGGGATCGTGCGGGACGCTCTTAACGGGATCGTGCGGGACGCTCTTAAGAAATTAAGTTGATAATCATTTCGGGCGAATGAGGGGCGCTGGTTCTACGTGAACTTGTTAAGTTGTTTTAGAATCTGTGTCCCCTCAACTCACAAGCTAATCGCCACGACTGCCCACTTAGCTAAAAACAAGTTGCGTCCATCCCCGGGTGTGTTTATACTTTGTGTAAACTTTCCTGGAGGCGACATAATGGCCGAAGCGATACTCAATATCAAGCACTGGGGCAACAATCTTGGCGTCCGTCTGCCCGCCGCCGTGGCGCGTGAGGCGCATCTGCACGAGGATCAACAGGTGCGGGTAACGGTGGAGGAAGGCAAGGTCATCATTTCTCCGATCCAGGGCGCCCCCCTCACTCTCAAGCAGCGACTGGAGCGTTACAAGCCGGAACAGCACGGCGGAGAGGTGATGCAGGGCACGGAAAAGCTTGGGGCCGAAAAATGGTAGCGGTAAAACGCGGGTGGGTGCCGGCCCGTCAGGAGATCATCCGGATCGACTGCAATCCCCAGGCCGGCCGCGAAATGCGCGACATCCATCCTTTTTTGGTTCTTTCTCCCAAGGAGTTCAATGACCGTACCTCCCTGGTCATCGGCCTGCCCATGACCACCGCGGAATATAATGCCGACAACCCCTTCGCGGTCGCCATTGGCCCGGCCCCCAGAGCCGGCGTCAACAAAACCAGCTATGTGCTTTGCCATCAGCCAAAATCTTTCGACTGGCGCGCCCGCCAGGCCACTCCCCACCCCGCCGCCAAAGTGCCGGATGCCCGCTTCGCCGAAGTATGCGCGCTCCTGAACCAGATTCTCCAGTTGACGTGAGTCCATGATCTGCCCGAACTTCCGGTGACGCAATACCAAGTTCCATTCCTGCCAAACGATCTTCCCATTCTCCCCAAAGCCTGAAGCACAAGCCTGATCCTGCCCGCTCTCCTGAAGCGTTGCCAACTTGAGGACAGCGGCTGAACAGAGCCGCCGGTCCTCCGATGTCCTGCCCTTCCCTGTAGGCTGTTTTTGCTGTGCAATGATCTTAAAATCAAAGCTGGTCAATTCGTCCTCGATCGATTACAAAAAACCATGAGTAAAAAAATCAAAATCACTGATCTGCCCGAATTCGACGTGGCCCAATACCTTGAAAACGATGCGGACGTGGCGGAATATCTGCGTCAGGTGCTGGAAGAGGGCGACCCCGGAGAACTGGCAGCAGCCCTGGGCCACATTGCCAAGGCCCGCGGCATGACCGAAATCGCCAAGGCCAGCGGCATCAAACGCGAGGCGCTCTACAAGGCGCTGCGGCCAAACACCCAGCCGCGACTGAAAACCATCCAGCGGGTCTTCAAGGCCATGGGACTCAAGCTCACCGCCACAACTGCCCACTGAGCCGATCCTGCCCGATTTGCTGGAACGCTGCCGGCTTGCGGGCGCACTCCACCAGGAAAACTTTTGGCCATTGACCTTCGCATCACCCCGTGGTACACATTAAGTAATAAAAAATGTAACCTTGTGTGGACTATGCCGATGCAGCCGATCAAGGAACTGGCCCGGCTTCTGGAACGCCTGGCCAGTGAGGAACATTATCTGTTCTCGCTGGATGACCTGCGGAGCGCCTTGCCGGCTGCCAGTCCGGGCGCGTTCAAGGCCCTGCTGAGCCGGGCGGAGAAATCCGGCCTGCTGCAGCGGGTTTGCCGGGGCATCTACCTTTACCCCCGGGTGGCCTGGCCGGCGGGGCTGCTCCTGTTTCATGCGGCAGCGAAACTGCGGGCGGATGCCTTCAATTACCTGAGCCTCGAAACGGTGCTGAGCGATGCCGGCGTGATCTCCCAGGTCCCGTTGCACTGGATTACGCTGATGTCGTCGGGACGCAGTCATGTCGTGAACTGCGGCGATTTTGGCCATATTGAATTTATCCACACCAAACGCCGGGCCACGGATGTCGCCGGCCAGTTGCACTATGATCGGGACTGCCACCTCTGGCGCGCCTCGGTGGCTCTCGCCCTGCAGGACATGAAGTTGACCCGCCGCAGCATGGACCTGATCGACTGGGAGGTTGCCGATGAACTTGTTTGAACAGCTTGTCGATCAGGCGATTCGCAGTCAACCGCAGCTTGCGCCGTTGCGCGTGGTAGTGGAAAAAGAGCTGCTGCATCATGACATCCTGCGCGAAATGAGCCGGGCCGGGTTCCTGCAAAAACTGACGTTCATCGGCGGCACCTGCCTGCGGGCCTGCTACGGTTCGCAACGCCTGAGCGAAGATCTCGATTTCACCGGCGGGGCCGATTTTTCCCGCCATGGGCTGGCGGCTCTCGGCAAGGTGCTGGTGGAACGCCTTGAGGTCAAGTACGGTTTGCCGGTCGAGGCCGGTGAACCGCGCCGCGAAGCAGGGAACGTCGATACCTGGAAGCTGCGGATTACCACGCGTCCCGCCCGGAAGCACCTGCCGGCCCAGCGGATCAATATCGATATCTGCGCACTGCCCAGTCATGACCGGCGGCCCATGATGCTGCGCAACCATTACGGTGTCGAAATGGGCACCTCGGGGCTGATTCTGCAAGCGCAAAGCCGTGAAGAGATTCTGGCCGATAAATTGGTTGCCCTGGCGCTGCGGCCCAATCGGATCAAGAACCGGGACCTGTGGGATATCGCCTGGCTGCATCAGCAGGGGATCACCCTGCCCGTACCGCTGGTGCTGCGGAAGGTTGCCGACCGGCAGCAGGATCTCGCCGGTTTTCTCGAACTGCTGCGGCAGCGCCAAACCCTGCTGCAATCGGACCCTGCCTGGCAAAAGGCTTTTTTGGCCGAAATGCGCCGCTTCCTCCCTCCGGCAATTGTTGCCGAGAGTCTGGAAAAGGATGATTTCTGGACCTTCCTGGTCAACCTTGTCGCGGAGGCATGCGAGCGGATGCGGGCCTGATGCCGTTGACGCCATCCGTAATTCCTCTGCCTGCCTGAAATCCGGGAGCGGCACACCGATCCCGCCGTTCCGCCTCCTCTCCCCTGCTTCCACGGGCGCCCTCTTTTGCATTGACGCCGCCGCCGGACGCTGGTAAAGTGCGTGGTTTCAGGGAGTAAAGATCAATTTTTGCCGCAATCGCACCTGGTTGCAGACAACACCGGCGCGTGGGAGTTGACGCATGAGCATCCGAGAAGACGCCCTCCAGGGCACGATCACCCCGCTTTTTCAAGAGTGCGCGGCCCGTGAAGGGGTCAGCGTGGAGTCCCTGATCGCCGGCATCGCCGACGGCACCATCTGCCTGCCCAAGAACGCGCACCACGACTTCGACCGGGTGATGGCCATCGGCAAGGGGCTTTCCACCAAGGTCAACGCCAACATCGGCGCCTCGCGCGATTTGCCGGAAATCGGCCAGGAACTGCAGAAGCTCTGCGTCTGCCTCAAGGCCGGGGCCGACGCGGTGATGGACCTCTCCATGGGCGGCAACCTCAACGAGATCCGCCGCGAGATATTGAAAAGCTGCCCGATCCCGCTGGGCACCGTGCCGATCTACCAGTCCATCGCCGAGATCGTCGAGCAGCAGGGCAAAAAAATCGGCGAGGTCACGGTGGACCACATCTTCCGGACCATCGAGGAGCAGGCCAAAGACGGCGTCGATTTCATGACCATCCACTGCGGCATCACCCGGAACACCCTAGAGCGCATCAGGAACCACCAGCGCCTGATGGGCGTGGTCAGCCGGGGCGGCTCCTTCACCATCGAGTGGATGAGCTACAACAATAAGGAAAACCCGATGTACGAGCGGTTCGACGACCTGCTCGCCATCCTCAAGGAACACGAGGTGACGTTAAGCTTGGGCGACGGCATCCGGCCCGGCTGCCTGGCCGACGCCACCGATCGCGGCCAGGTCCAGGAACTGATCCACCTGGGCGAGCTGACCCAGCGCGCCTGGGAGGCCGGGGTGCAGGTGATGATCGAGGGGCCGGGCCACATGCCGATGGACCAGATCGCGGCCAACATCCTCTTGCAGAAGCGCCTCTGCCACGGCGCGCCCTTCTACGTGCTCGGCCCCCTGGTCACCGACATCGCGCCGGGCTACGACCACATCACCGGCGCCATCGGCGGAGCGATTGCCGCCGCGGCCGGCGCCGACTTCCTCTGCTACGTCACCCCGGCCGAGCACTTAAAGCTGCCGAGCCCGGAGGACGTGCACGAGGGGGTGATCGCCTCGCGTATCGCCGCCCATGCCGCGGACATCGTCAAGGGGGTGCCAGGGGCATTCGACCAGGACATCGCCATGGCCAAGTGCCGCAACAATCTCGACTGGAAGGGACAGATCGACCTGTCCGTCGATCCGCAAAAGGCCCGGCGCTACCGGGACGAGGGCGGCAGCTACAAGGGCGATGCCTGTAGCATGTGCGGGTCCTATTGTGCTATAAAGGTCTACAAACAGGCGATGTCGCCGAAACGGCAGGACCAGACGGGCAAATAAGCAACCACGGGGGAGGGCAGCGACAATCATGGACGTTCTCACCACCATCGCGGAGTTCATCAACAACACCAACATCCCGGAGCAGTTCCGGCAGGTGGACGCCGGCGGGCTGTTCACCAATCCCTGGTTCCTGGTGCCCTTTGTCGCCTTTGTCGGCTACCAGCTCTACAAGCAGTCGTTCACTACCCTGATCATCGCCGGGGTCGCCATCGGCGTCTGGCTCTTCACCGGCAGCCCGATGGCCAAGGACCTCATCGTGGACGGCCAGCTCCAGATCGGCAAAATCCTGCCCATCGCCGGGGTCGGGGTGGTGGCGCTGGCGATCATCGTCTATTTCCTCTTCATGCGTTCCGACTGATCCTGCGTGCGCCGCCGCCTGCTCGACATCTACCAGGCCCTCTCCGCTTTTTTCGGGCCGCAGCACTGGTGGCCGGGGGAGACCCCGCTGGAGATCCTGGTCGGCGCGGTACTGACCCAGAACACCAACTGGGGCAACGTCAGCAAGGCCATCGCCAATCTCAAGCGCGAGGAGCTGCTGGCCCTCGATGCCCTCGTCCAACTGCCCACCCCGGCACTTGCCGAAAAGATCCGGCCCTCAGGCTACTACAACCTCAAGGCGGCGCGACTGCAGAACCTGCTGCGCCACATCGCGAAATCGGCCGGCTCGGTGGAGGAGTATTTCAATGGCAGGGAAACCGCCACTCTGCGGGAGGAACTGCTCGCGATCAAGGGCATCGGCCCGGAAACCGCCGATTCCATCCTGCTCTATGCCGGAAACAAGCCCACCTTCGTGGTGGATGCCTACACCCACCGCATCCTGAACCGTCACGGCCTGGCTGCCGACGAGAGCGACTATCACGAGCTCCAGGCCCTCTTCTTAGATCACCTGCCGGAGGATGTGCCCCTCTTTAACGAGTACCACGCCCTCATCGTCTGCACCGCCAAGGAATTCTGCCGCAAAAGCGACCCACGCTGCGACACCTGCCCCCTCAAGGGATTCTGATTTTATCCGGGCGCTGGTTCGCAGCGCTGTTTTTTATTCCGACCTGCCACATACTGTTGTCAGCAAACCAACCAAAGATGTTTCCGCGAATCTTTTCTTTTGATTTGTCCCCAATGCTGCCATCGTCTATTGTCAACTAACTGCTTGATTATATTCACTTTTTACTTTACAAACGCACACTCCTTGCCTATTATGTAATTAACCATCCACCATACACGAAGGGAGGCACGTCTATGGAAAGGGTCAAGACCATGGAAAAACGATTGGCAAATGTCCTGGTCACGGACGGAATCGGCAATGACATCTTAAAGGGCAGCGCCATGGCTACAGGTGCCCTGGCAGTCGGCGTCGTCGGCGCCTGGGCATTGAGCTGCCTCGTTGCCGGCGTCATCGAGGCCGGCGGGCCACTGGCCCTGATCCAGTATTGGGTCAGCGCGGTCACCGGGGTCTAAGCAAACCGGCAGGAGCGCCCCGTCATCACGGAGGGAGGCCGGTGACCGGGCAGCAGACACTTTAGCAGGTTGAGCAGAGCAGGGGAGCATCGCTGGCAACTCTCGTTTCCGTCCAGCAACGCACGCAACCGAAGGCCTCCCGTCTTAATCCCTTGTTCTGCTCAGCGTTATCATCCCAAGGAGGGCACCGCGGCGGCGGCGTCCTCCTTGCCTGTTTGGGGCCGAGCCTGCAAGCCGGTAACAGGCGGCTTCCGCTTCAATTGCCCCGCTTGCGATCATACCAGAGGAACTGACGACAGAAGCCGCGGATGGTCCTGGCCTCGCTGGCGCGCAATCCCAACCGCCCCAAAAAATCCCGGACACTGCGCATCCAGTACTCGTAATCGGTCTCCTTGAGAAAACCGATCTTCCGCAGCACCTCCTCCACATGTCCGTACATCGCCTCCAGTTCCTGGTTCTCGGCGAGCTTGGGACGATGCTGCCGCTTCCCCTCACCCACCGCAGCCAGCACCGCGCCGTAGACCTCATAACAGTGGATGGCCACGGCCTGCGCCAGATTAAGCGAGGAAAAGGCGGCGGTGGGGATGGTGGTGAGCATGTTGCAGAAAGCGAGGTCCTCGTTGGTGAGGCCGCGGTCTTCCGGGCCGAAGAGAAAAGCAACCTTGTTCTTTTTGAGCAGCGGCACGATTTCGGGGGCCATCTCTTTAGGGGTGGTGAAATTACGGCGCTGGCGGCCCTGGCGCGCGGTGGTCCCCACCACCCAGGCAAAGGGGGCCAGGGCCTCGACCAGGGCCTCGTGCCAGACCAGGGCCTCGATGAGATGGGCGGCGTGGTGGGTGGCGAGCTTGCGCATCGGTTCCTCCTCCGGCCGCTCGCGGCTCACCACGATGAGCTGCGAGATGCCCATGTTGGCGGCCACCCGGGCGGCGGAACCGATATTCTCCGGATACTTCGGCTCGTTGAGCACGATGGCGACATTGGCAAGGAGCGCGGCCGCGGCCGTGGCCTGGCGCCCACCGCCTCTGGCGCTGGTCACCTCTGCGGCTCCTTGTGCACCGCCACCAGCCCGAAGTTGAGACGGCGGCGCTGGCGGTCGGCAGCCAGCAACTTGACCCGCACCAGATCGCCCATCTGGATGGCGAGCCCGCTGTACCGGCCAAAGAGGCGGTGCTGCTTCTCGTCCACCTCGTAGCCATCGCTGCCGAGATCGGCCAGCGACACCGCGCCGGTGACAAAAACCGTGAGCAGATCGACAAAGAGGCCGTAGGAGGAGACCCCCGAGACCACGGCTTCGAACTCCTCGCCCACCTTGTCGGCCATGTAGTGGACGGACAACCGCTCCACCACCTCGCGCTCGGCATCCACCGACACCCGCTCCCGCTTGGAGAGGAAGTCCCCCGCCTCTTCGGTGGCGGTGCCAGGCCGGCCGCTGCCCTTACCTTTGCCGCCGAGAAACTGGGCCAGGGTGCGATGGACCATGAGGTCCGGATAGCGCCGGATCGGCGAGGTGAAGTGGGTGTAATAGCGGGCCGCGAGACCGAAGTGGCCGGCGTTCTTGGCCAAGTAGCGCGCCTGCTTCATCGCCCGCAGCAAGAGGTTGCTGATGATGTATTCCTTGGGCGTGCCGGCGACCAGGGCGAGCACCTGGCCAAACCAGTGGGGCGAACCGCCGTTGGGCGGCAGTTCGAGCCCCATGCTCACCGCGAACTCGCTGAACTCCGCAACCTTGAGCGGGTCCGGCTCCTCGTGGATGCGGTAGAGACCGTCGAGCGCCTTTTGGGCGATGGTCTCCGCCACCGCCTCGTTGGCCGCCAGCATGAACTCCTCGATGAGCTTGTGGGCCATGTTCCGCTCCAGCCGCACAATGCCGCTGACAGTATTATCCTCGCCCACCAGGATTTTGGCCTCGGGAATCTCGAAGCCGATGCTGCCCCGCGCCATGCGCCGTTCCCCGAGCCGGGCCGCCAGTTCGCCCATGACCGCGAGGTCCGCGACCACGTCCTGGTATTCCTGCCGCAGAGATTGATCCTGATCGACCAGCATCGCCTTGACCTTGGTGTAGGTCAGCCGGTGGCGGCTCTGGATCACGCTGCGGCCAAAGGAGGCGCCAATGCGCCGGCCGCTCTCGTCGAACTCCATGATGGCGGAAAAGGTATAGCGGTCCTGATGGGGCACCAGACTGCAGAGGTCGTTGGAGAGCCGCTCCGGCAGCATGGGCACCACCATGGTCGGGAAATAGACGCTGGTGCCGCGCTGGTACGCCTCCTCATCCACCGGCGAACCGGGGGTGACGTAGTGGCTCACATCGGCAATGGAGACATAAAGCCGGTAACCCGCGCCGTTGCGGACGATGGCCACCGCGTCGTCGAAGTCGCGGGCATCCTCGCCGTCGATGGTCACATGGGGAATGTCGCGCAGGTCGAGGCGGTCGGCGGTGGCGGTCACCGTGCCGTCAAGGCTCGCCACCTGCGCGGCGACTGCCTCGTCGAAGAGATGGGACAGCTCGAACTTGCGGATCACGATCTCGGTCTGCACCTTGAGATCGTTGGGGTCGCCCAGTACCTCGACAATGCGGCCCTCGGGGTTGCCGCCCTCGACAAAGGTGATGATCTCGGCCACCACCACCTCGCCGCCGGCGGCGCCCTGGGTCTCCGCCGCCGCCACCACGACATGGAAGGGATAGCGCTCGTCCTCCGGCACCACCATGCCGCCCTTCCTGGCCGCGACAAAGAGGCCGACCAGCCGGCTCAGCTTGCGGGAGAGCACCCGCAGCACAATCCCCTCGGCGCGGCCGCGGTCATGGCCGGTCATTCGCACCAGCACCCGGTCGCCATGCAGGGCATTCCCCAACGAGCCGGGCGGGATGAAGATGTCCTTGCCGCCCGCCTCGGGCGGCGGGGTGCCGATCACCGCGGCAAAACCGAAGCCGCGCGGATGCACGGCCAGGGTCGCCTCGAAGA
>JAJZSH010000112.1 GCA_021822005.1 Deltaproteobacteria bacterium
CCGCCCATGATCATCTCGGCGGCAGCAAGCTTGCTGCACCAGTAAACCATCTCCGCATCGACCAGCCGCGCCTCGGCCGGGAAGATATGCTCGTTGAGCCAGGTCATGAGCGGCAGGTCATCGGCCAGCCCCCGGAACAGGATCATGGCGCCATGACTGTGACAGTTGACCAGGCCAGGCATGAGCAGATTGCCCGCGGCATCAATGATCCGGTCCGCCCCGGGTAGCGCGGGCAGGTCGGCCATTTTGCCGATCCCGGCAATGGCCCCATCCGCCACGGCAAGATAGGCCGCCTCCTGCAAGTGTCCATCCGCCGGATTCGCCAGGAGCGTGGCATTGGTTATGAGCAGATCATGGTTCAGCACGGAGGTAATTCCAAGTTGTTTTCAATGACACTCTCCGTTCGTCCTTCGACAGGCTCAGGATGAGCAGCGTTAGCGGCGACGGATAATCACCAGCCGCCGGATGAACGGATAATCAGCCAGTCGGCCGTTCGCCCTGTCGAAGGACGGCATAAACGCCGTTAACACTGCTGCCATCTTGATGGCGAACCGGAATTACGGATTCTTTTTGTTATCCCGTAGCGTTTCACGAATCGCGCGGGCCAGGTCGCCTATGGAAAAAGGCTTCTGGATGAAGTGGATGCCTGTGTCCAGCACGCCGTGATGGGCGATGACGTCCGCCGTATAGCCCGACATGTAGAGGCAGGGCATTGCCGGTCGGAGGGAAGAGAGCCGTTGCGCCAGCTCCCGGCCGTTCATCTCGGGCATCACCACATCGGTGATGAGCAGATGGATTTCCCCGGCGTGTTCCTGGGCCAGCTGAATCGCCGCCATCGGCGTGTTGGCGGTGAGCACCGTGTAGCCCAGGCGTTGGAGGATCGCCTTGCCGAGATTCAGGAGCGAGTCCTCGTCTTCCACCAGCAGCACAGTTTCCGTGCCGCCCGCTGGTTCTTCCGTCAGACTGGTCTCCGCCGCCGCCGTTTCGCCGGCGAAGCTGGGCAGATAGATGCTGAAGGTGGTTCCCTGGCCGGGCTCGCTGTACACGTTGACAAAGCCGTTGTTCTGTCTGACGATGCCATACACGGTGGCCAGCCCCAGGCCGGTGCCCTTGCCCTTTTCCTTGGTGGTGAAGAAAGGCTCGAAGATCTGGGCCAGGGTTTCCTTGTCCATGCCGCAGCCATTGTCGCTCACCGCCAGCAGGACGTATTCGCCGGGAAGGCAGTCCGGGTGGTCGGCGCAATAGGCCGCATGCCGCGAGATATTCTCCGTTTCGATGGTGATCTTGCCGGTGTCGGCAATGGCGTCACGGGCGTTGACCGCAAGGTTGGCCAGGATCTGATCGAGCTGGGAAGGGTCCATCTTCACGGGCCACAGGCTGTGTCCCGGCAGCCAGGCAAGGTCGATATTTTCGCCGATGAGCCGCTGGAGCATTTTCAGCATGCCCGCGACCGTGTCGTTCAGGTCGAGGATCTTGGGGCTCACCGTCTGCTTGCGGGCAAAGGCGAGGAGCTGGCGGGTGAGATCGGCGGAGCGCATGGCCGCCTTGCGGATTTCCAGAAGCCCCTCATGCACGGGACTTGTTGCCTCAACCTGAGCGAGAGAGAGATCGCTGTACCCGAGAATCGTCTGGAGCATGTTGTTGAAGTCATGGGCCACCCCGCCGGCCAGTCTGCCCACCGACTCCATCTTCTGAGACTGGAGCAGCTGGGCCTGCAAGTTCCTCTTTTCCTCCTCCGCCCGGATGTGTCTGGTGATGTCGATGACAACACCGTCAAGCCAGACAAGGTTTCCGCCGGGACCGTAAACACCCTGCCTCTTTTCATGCACCCAGATGGTGACGCCATCGGCCCGGTTCAGACGATATTCCATTTCAAAGGGCTGACGGGCAATCACTCCAGCCTGCACGGCGCGGTCAACCATGGCGCGGTCGTCGGGGTGGATGATGCTCGCGTAAGAGCGGACCGAGTTGTCAATAAAATCGGCAGCCGGGTAGCCGGTCATGCGCTCGATCTCGTCGCTGAAAAAGATCATGGTCCAGTGTTCATCGTTCAGGCAGCGGTACGCCAGGCCAGGCAGATTGTTGACCAGGGTTCGATGGCGCTCCTCGCTTTCCCTGAGCGCGGCCTCGGCCTGCTTGCGCTCGGTGATATCCACCAACAGGGCCAGGACATAATCCACCGCGCCATCCGCGAACCGCACACAGCCAACGGAGAGTTCCGTCCAGATGACGGCGCCGTCCTTGCGGATAAAGCGTTTCTCCATGGAGTATTCATCAATGGCGCCGGCCAGCAACCGTTCAAACTGGTCCAGGTCTGCCCGCAGATCATCGGGGTGGGTGAGTTCGGTCCAGGTAACCCCGGACAACTCCTCGCGGGAATAACCCAGCATCCGGCACAGTTCGTTGTTCACCTGCAGCCAGCCTTTTTCTGGCGAGGTGATGGCCATGCCCACGATCTGACGCTCAAAAAACAGGCGCATCCGTTCTTCGCTGGCCTGTAATTCGGTGGCGATTCGTTCCCGTCGTTGGCGAAGGACCATCAGCGAACCCAGCAAAGCCGTGGCCAGGGGATAAATCAGCAAGACCGGCAGGCTGATCTGGGCAAGCACCTGCAGGGCCGTGGCCCAGGGCAGGGTGAACATCAGCGCCAGCATGACCGCATGGATGAGCACGCCGAACAGGTAGAGCTCGCGCCAGGAAAAATCCTCCGTTGCCCGGCGACGATAATGCCGCCAGACGAGGCCAAGCGTGCCGGAGGCCAGAATCACCGTAACCCCGGTCCAGGCCGCCGCCCCGCCCAGAAAGAGGCGGAAGGCGGCCGTCATCGCCATGGCGACGGCGGTTGGCGCCACACCGAAGAACAGGCCTGCCACGCCAAGCAGCACCGAGCGGGTGTCGAACACGATCCCGGTTACATAGCGCCAGGAAGAGAGCATGATGATGATGCCAAGGACACCGAGCGTCACCCCGATGGACAGTTGCACCGACAGGCCCGGCTTCTTCAAGCGGTAGCGACTGGTGGTCAGGTCATAGATGAAGGCCATGGCCAGGAGCAGGGCGGCGTTCTGGATGAGCGCCGGAAAGGCATTGTCAAGCATGCGTGGTGTTCCTTGTCAGGCTTTAAGACCAGATATGGACCAAAGGCCGAGGCAACTTCTTGCGCATCGCAATTTCCCTGTCCTTTCTTATACCATATTTTGCCATGGAACAGCCCTTGGCACAAAAAAAGGGTTTCCAGAAAAAAACCTGGAACCCCTTGATTTACTTGGTGCGGAGGTCTTATCCGAACTTGATACGCAACATATTGTAATAACGAAATACTCAACCAAGAATATCAATCATTACTCACCTCAAAAAAATAATCTCGCCAGGGTCTGCTGGTCAGCTAGTGCCCATCCGGAAACGGCCCTTTCGCCCGATTGCTGCGTTGTTCAGTCGCCGAAAAATGCTCACGTACCATATGTACGCTCCGCTTTTTCGTCTTCCTCGCGCCTTGCTCTCGAACGAAATTGCTCGTTTCCGGATGGACACCAGCTATAAATAGCTTTCCGGTGCGCGATTGTAATTGCCGCAATTACAAAATTTCCATCTTGAATATCGCAGATTATCCGATAATTCCCGACTCGATACCGCCATAGGCCGCGCTTGTCTCCAACCAAGGCTTTCCCCCGTGTACGAGGATCGTCCAGCGTGGCAATCTCATCCTCAAGGTAATCCAATATTTTCTCTTGCCAAACCCTGTCGATCTTTTTTAGCTGCCGTTTGGCGCTCTCAAGAAATTCAACGCGCCAAGCCAAGTTCTTTCCTTACATCAGCAAGACTGGTGCGCGGCTCTTGCCGCTCCAAGGCAGCAAGAGCAAGCAGATAGTCTGCATGATCCTGAAGGTAAGAGGTCAACGCCTCTTTTACATAGTAGCTCTTGCTGCGCCCAGTTGCGACGGCCAGCTTTGTAAGCTCTGCTTCCAATTCCTGTTCAAGTCTTACCGCAAGCATTCTAGGCCTCCTTATCGATGCTTTTTGTATAACAAGTATAACAACTGATAAGGGCGGTGTAAAGTATAAAAAGCGAGGCTAAAAAAGGAAATGGCTCATCCCACCCAGCTTCACCGCCAGATCCTCGGCCCGTAGGGATGAACCGCCCCAGGCATTGCCGACATGAACTGAATATCTTATGTTCCCCACACCCGCGGGAACATTCGTTGTCAATCCGGCAAAATCAATCGGCAATAGCCCCCTTTCTTTTATTTTTTCTCACTGCTGTCTCATGGTTTTTAAAAAATAAAAAACTGCCTACATTCAAGAAGTTGTGGCTCTGGCGGCTTGAGTAGGGCCAGTAAATCCCGTCGTTCAAAGAGATTGAGCTGAAGCAACCGGAGCATCTGCTGCATGGAAAGATCGATCTTGGCCTTGAACTTCAGGAATGCCAGGAGAAGGTAGACACAGAGCGCTATCCATATCTGGGTGAGCACCGCATTCTTCGAGGTGCCGAGAAATGTCTTCACCTTGAGGTTTTGCTTGATCCACTTGAAGAACAGCTCGATCTGCCAGCGTTCCTTGTACAGGTCGGCAATGGTCTTGGCGTTCAGGTGATCGGCGTTGGTGACGAAGCGCAGCTCTTTCCCGGTCTCGGGATCACGGTAACAGACCATGCGGAGGACATCGGGAATCTTGCCAAGGAGAATCTCCCGATCGTCGCTGATGCCTTCCGCCTTGCGGCCTGCCCGTTTTGAGCCTGGCGCGATCACAGCATTGGATTTCAGGCGGGTGACGAAGAAGACGCCGTTCTTCATGAGAGCCTGATACCAGGCATAATCGTTGAAGCCACGATCGAAAACAACGAAAGAGCCGCGCGGAAGTTTCAGGGCATTGGCCCAGTTGCTCTCGTGGGTCTTGCCTTCGCTGAGCGAGACAAAGGTGGGCAGATAGCCGTCCGCGTCCAGGCCGACATGCAGCTTGACCGCCCCCTTGGTTTTCCGAAAAGTGGCCCATGGAAAAAGGGAGAGGCAGAGATCGATGGTGGTGGCGTCAAGCAGGTAGAGCTTGCTCTTGAACTTGAAGCGATGGGCCGGGGCAAACTGGCGACAGCGCTCAAGGAGTTTGAAAAACACCGTCTCAAAGAGGGCGGCTGGCTGCTTCTCGTTCACCCTGGCCAAGGTAGCCCGGGAACAGGGCCTGATGGCCAGATGATACAGCAGTGAGCAGCTATACAAAGTTCTATGGACTTATACTGTTATCATGATATAAGTATGTATAACTTAATATAAGTGAGACACCCATGGACAAAATCAAGAATCCATTTTCTCCCGGTGCGGGATCCCCACCTCCAGAGCTTGCTGGCCGCGCCAGCATTTTGGAACAAGCCGACGTGCTGTTGGGCCGAATACGCGCCAAGCGACCGGAAAAGAGCCTTTTACTCACCGGACTGCGCGGGGTGGGTAAGACCGTTTTGCTCAATGAAATAGATCGGATGGCTCAAAGTACAGGTTATCGCACCATTTTGGTTGAGGCGCACGAGGGAAAGTCGTTGCCCGTATTGCTTGCCCCCCACCTCCGTCGGCTGTTGTTCGACCTGGACCGGATTGCCGGAGCCGGTGACAAAGTGCGGCGGGGCATCGCGGTGCTCAAAAGTTTTGTGGGCGCGATCAAGATCACGGTTGGCGAGATCGACATCGGTCTGGATATTGAGCCGGAGACTGGCGTTGCCGACAGCGGTGATCTTGAGGTTGATCTTCCCAGCCTTTTTATGGCCGTAGGCGAAGCAGCGCAGGAGCGCGGCGTGGCAGTGGCTATCATGATCGACGAAATCCAGTATTTCAGTTCGTCGGAATTGAGTGCCCTGATCATGGCCATGCACAAGATGCAGCAGCGTCAGCTTCCCTTGGTGCTGATCGGTGCAGGCCTGCCGATTCTGCCTGGCCTGGTGGGGGAGTCGAAATCCTACGCCGAGCGATTGTTCAGTTTCCCGGATGTTGGTCCTTTGCCGGAACCGGATGCGATCAAGGCTCTCCAGTATCCGGTCCGGGCGGCTGGTGAAGCGTTTGAACCTGCCGCATTGCACGAAATTTTTCGACTGACCAAGGGCTATCCCTATTTCCTGCAGGAGTGGGGCTACCAAGCATGGAACCACGCTGCCGCTTCGCCGATTACTCTGCAAGTGATTCAGGAGGCCAGCGATCTGGTCTCCAGGCGACTGGACGAAAATTTCTTCCGGGTTCGGTTCGACCGGCTGACTCCACGAGAAAAGATGTTCCTGCGGGCCATGGCCGAGCTTGGTCCAGGGCCATACCGTACTGGCGACGTTGCTGACAAACTGAACGTAAAGATCAATACACTTGGACCGTTACGCGCCGGGTTGATCAAGAAAGGAATGGTGTACAGTCCATCCTACGGTGATATGGCCTTCACGGTTCCGCTTTTTGACGAATTCATGCGACGCGCCATACCGACGTTCGAGGCTTGACCAAAAACGGCTTTACGCGGGTCTACCGGCAATATTGTCGACGCGGGGAATGCCTCAGCTTGGCTGATCGAAGAATCGCAGGCCAGGGCTGCAAGGGGATCGGTCTGTGGGCAGATCCGGCCCCCTCCCCTTCGTCGCTCATTTCGCCAATTCTGCCAGCAAAACATGAAACCGGGTTGCCGGGCAAACCGAGGTCCCGGTGCGCTGCTGTGTTTCGTCGCCCCCATACACCAGGCCTCGACCATAGGGGAGAGGAAAATTTCCGGCAAAATGATCCAGACCCTTGAAATAATCTCTGTTGATGGTCATGCCGGCCTTGATCTCGACCGGGTAGAGATCAGGACCGAGGCTGAGCAGCAAATCCACCTCGTTGCCGTTGCTGTCCCGGTAGAAATGAAGATTGGACCGTCGGCCGCGATGCAGACGGTACTTTAATGCCTCCATGATCACCATGTTTTCAAACAGGTTCCCCCGCAAGGGATCACGGCTCACATGGAGTTCATTTTCAAGGCCCAGCAGATGAGCGGCCAGGCCCACATCATAAAAATAGAGTTTGGGCGATTTGACGAGCCGCTTGGAGATATTGGCGGCATAAGGAGGCAACCGGAAAACGATGTAGCTTGCCTCAAGCAGAGTCAACCAGTTGCGGGCGGTCTGGTGCGAGATGCCGGCATCCGCCGCCAGATTGTTAAAATTGAGCAGCTGCCCGACCCGTCCAGCGCACAGGGTGACAAAACGCTGAAACAGACCAAGATCTTTTATGTTGATTAACTGCCGGAGATCCCTTTCCACATAGGTTTCCAGATAAGCTGCATGAGTTTGGGCCGGTTGCAGATCATCTTTCCAGATTCGGGGATAAAATCCGGTGAGAAGCAGCCTGTCGATGGAAACTCCGGCCAGGGATGCGTTCAGTTCCTCAATGCTGAATGGCAATAACTTGAGGAGGGCCGTGCGACCGGCGAGGGACTGGTTGATAGCGTTTGTCACCTCGAACTGCTGGCTGCCGGTCAGGATGAACAGACCGTTACGCTTGTCATCGTCAACAATGGTTTGAATATAGGAGAGGAGATCCGGGGCATGCTGAATTTCATCCAGGACGGCACCATCAGGCAGCCCGGCAAAAAAGCCGCGAGGGTCTTCCCTGGCGAACTGGCGAGTATCAAGGTTTTCCAGGCTGACATATTTTTTGTCGGCAAAGACCTTGCGACACAAGGTTGTTTTGCCGCTCTGCCGGGGGCCGGTAATTGTTATCACCGGATATTGACCGGCAACCTGGAGAAGATAGCTCTCTGCTGTACGGGAAATGAGTTCCATATCCAAATTATTACCCGTGTTTCATGTAAATTTCAACTTTAATTTGAGATTTACATGAAACAGCCAGCCTGTTGGTTGTTCTTGCGCTGATCGGTCGCAGTCGAGGCCGTAGCTTACCATAATCGCCCTGTTTTACTCCCACCCCTCGGTATCAGCTACCTTCATTAGCCAATTGTCAATCTCGGCTTCGGTTTGATGGCCAGCCGCAACAAGGAGTGATTGCTTGCGAACCTGGGCGATCAAGGCATCTTGATATGCTGCGTCATTTTCAATAGGCGTCATTCCCGCATCTCTCTTTCTGAAGGACTAGAAGGTATTCCCAGCGACAAGATACACACCCCATAGTTTGAGGGAAATATTTTTTCTGAGTACCGATAATTTATGATTAACGGAAGACAAACAGGGTTTGGTACGCAAAAAGAATCAATTCCAACATAAAAATAACAAGTTGCTATCCTGATTCGGCAGCACTTATCACTGCGTCCAATACCACGGCGACATCAGCAGCGGCTCGTCCCTGCAGCGCAACACCCATCTCCATCGAATGTTCAAGAGAAGCGGAGGTCATGTTCGACGACCCCAGATAAGCAGCATTCCGGTCACATAATACCACCTTCGCGTGGAAAGTCTCTCTCCCACTGCATTCGATCCGAGGGATGGAGTAGTTAATAACGCGGATCCCCTCTGTTTTCAACCAAGACGCAATGGAGTCGTACCCAGTTGGATAATCCTTTCGTGTTGGGTCTTCCAGGCTCCTAAGAACAAGGACGCGCTCTACCCCAAACTGCACCACGGAGAACAGCTCTTGCAACCAAGACGCGCCCATGAAATCAAAGAACGGTGTCATGATCACCACCCGGCGCTGCGCAGACCTGACCATACTTTGGAAGGCGTGATCGGTCGGTTCCAGCTCCGAGGTTCGCCAACCAAGCTCCGACAGTTTCTCTTCCAAAGTGCTTGGTGTAGGCGGCTTGGTCAGTACTACTCTAGCGGTCGTCGCGTCCTTGTGAACAGAGGATACATAATGTTCGATGATATTGAACGCAAATGCCAAC
>JAJZSH010000113.1 GCA_021822005.1 Deltaproteobacteria bacterium
GGGGAGAGGGCCGGGGAGAGGGGGTAAACGGTGGCTTTTCACCCTCTCCCTCACCCTCTCCCTCAAGGGCGAGGGAATTTGCGGAAGATTAGCGCTAATTCGGTAAAAATTTAACTTCTGCTAAGAATACTATACATGACGCCTTAGCACGTCGCCTAGAGCCAGACATAAAAGGTATAAAAACATTTGATATACTTGCTGATCAATGGCGGTGTTCCCCCCCCTATAACGCCTCCGGCGTGAAACCCATCACCTGATCGATATTGTCCGCACCGGCAAAAAAGCATGATTGAGCAGATAAATAGCCATATTTTTATATGGCGATTTATCTGCCACTGTGCTAGGTTAATTTTATGAAGAAAACCCGGAGAAACATGGGATACCTTTTTCCCTGGCACAGTATGCCTTCGCTGACCCCCGCCGTGTCATAGCCGAAGACCTCACTCACAGTGAAACTGAAAAACGATATTTCTGTTTCGGCGAGGTCGAGGGCGGCATTCTCACCGTCCGCTTTACCTATCGCGGCGGGGTAATTCGTATATTTGGCGCCGGTTACTGGCGAAAGGGCAAGGCAATTTATGAGCGCGAAAATCAGATACACCGATGAAGCCATTGAGGCCAAGGTCATTCAGGACTTTCTTCCTCCCCCCGAAGAACTCGCTTTCCGGGAGGAAGGGGTGAAGGTGACCATTGCCCTCAGCAAGAAGAGCGTCGAGTTCTTCAAATCCGAGGCGACAAAACACCATACCCGGTATCAGCGCATGATCCGCAGGCTCATCGATACCTATGTGGAGACCTACGACAAGCCTCTCACCTCGCGTCCAACTCGAACTGCCCGCAAAGGTAGGGCAGCCAAATAGCTTCAGTGTTCCGCCCGCAACGCCCCTCTACAAAAAACCCTCCGGCGTGAAGGCCACCACCTGATCGATTTTTCCCGCCCCGGCAAAGAGCATGACCAGCCGGTCCACCCCCAGGGCGATGCCCGCAGCAGGGGGCATGGTTTCAAGAGCATCAAGAAACCGCTCCGGCATGGGGCCAGGGTCGCGGCCCTGCAACCTGATAGACTCCTGCTCCGCCAGGAACCTAGCCCGCTGCTCCACGGGATCAACCAGCTCGGAAAAACCGTTGGCCAGCTCCAGCCCGGCCACATACAGCTCGAAACGCTCGGCCACCGCGGGATCGGTCGGAGAGAGCCGGGCCAAGGCACCCAGCGTGGCCGGGTAGTCGCAGAGAAAGGTGGGGGTTGCCATGCCCAGGTGCGGCTCCACGTACTCCACCAGCATCTCGTCGAATCGGTCCCGACTCAGGGCCTCCTCCACCGTGCAGGGCGCGTAGCGCTGGAAGGCCTCGGCCACGGTAATCCGCTCCCACTCCGGACCAAGATCGATCCTGCACCCCTGCCATTCCAGCACCCCTTCCTTGCCCATGGCCGAAGCCAGGTCACGCAGCAGCGCCTCGCAGTCCGCCATCAGATCGCGGTAGTCGCTTCCGGCGGCGTACCACTCCAGCATGGTGAACTCGGGCAGATGGCGGTCGCCGCGCTCGCCTTTGCGGAAGCACTTGCAGAGCTGGAAAATCTTGGGAAGGCCCGCAGCCAGCAGCCGTTTCATGCACAACTCCGGCGAGGTCTGCAGAAACCATCCCTCGCTGGCCAGGGGCTCGATATGGGCTTCCGGGGCAGGGGCCGGGATACGGAGGGGGGTGTCGACCTCGAGATAGCCTCGGTCGATGAAAAAGGTGCGCAGGGCCTGAATGAGAACGGCCCGCAAATGCAGGCCGTGGACAGGAATCATAGTCGTTGTGCAGGGTCCGTTTTCGGTTCGGTTTTTACCTTAACTCCCCTCCCTCGGAGTCTACGCTTACCTGACGGGAGGGGTTGGGGGTGGGTGACTTTGGCAATGGCATCACATCCGGCACCTTCCCCCTCACCCTATCCCTCTCCCGCAGGGGGGAGAGGGGACTTTTTCTCTACTCCTTGACCCGGGTCACATACGCCCCGGTCCGGGTGTCGATCTGCAGCTTGTCCCCTTCTTCGATAAAGGGCGGCACCTGGACCACATACCCGGTTTCCACGGTCACCGGCTTGGAGTCGCTGCCGCTGGTATCCCCCTTGACCCAGGGGTCCGACTGGGTAACCTTGAGATTGACGAAGTTGGGCAGGGTAACGCCGATGGGGCGGCCATTGTACTGAAGAACCTCCACATCCATGTTGTCGGTGAGAAAGTTGATGGCATCGCCCAGCTGTTCCTTGGATATCTCCAGCTGCTCGAAGGAGGCGTTGTCCATGAAGATATATTCATCCCCCTGTTTGTAGAGGTACTGCATGGTCCGTTCCTCAAGGGCGGCCTTTTCCAGCTTGTCGTTGGAGCGGAAGGTCTTTTCAAAGGCGTTGCCGGTGATCATGTTCCGCAGGCGGGCGCGGTACAGGGCCTGGCCCTTGCCGGGCTTGGAAAATGAAAAATCCGTCATGATATATGGTTCGCCGTCGATCTGAACCTTTAACCCTTTCCGAAAATCAGAGGCGGAATACATACTTGCTTTCTCCCTGTGGCAGTCAAGTCAAAAAAAACATCATGCGGCCCCTTACTAACCGGATTCCCGCAATTTTGCAAGGCTGAAGTTCAGGCCAGCATCACTTCTTTCTTGACGATGGCCTCAGACTTGATGCGGTCCAGCAGCTCGGACAGCACCGGCTTCACATTCTCCCGGATATCGCCGGCCACGATGATGAACAACAGATCGTCCCCCGGCTGAAAGGAGCCGCTTTGGGCCTCGATAACGATCTCGAAGATTCCGGGCCTTTGCAGAAATTCCCGGCGGATCGCCTCGATCTTCTCCTGATCCGGGGTGACCTCAAGGGAAGTGACCCCTTCCCTGGTCTTGCGCGACCAGGCCCGGACCACACCGTTATGCACCAGCACCATGCCGACGTTCTCGGCAAAGGCTGGGTTCTTTTTCATCTCCGCAATCGTTTTTGAAATATCCATGCGCGCACCTCTTTGTCTGTTGGTCTGAGAAATCCGGTTATTCCGGCATTGATGATCTTGCAACACGACTCCGGTCTTTCAGCCCAGGCTCTTGCTCACCACCTCGTACACATCACGGGACAACGAGGTGCTGGCACCAATCCGCTCAAGCTGGGCCCGCATCAGGCCACGCCTGGTCTCATCATAGCGTGCTCCCCGCCCGAGCCTTGCCGCCAGACGGGCGGCAATCTGCGGATTGAGGGGATCAAGGGCAAGAATCTGCTCGGCCAGAAAATCATAACCCCTGCCGGACGGCTCGTGAAAACAGAGCGGGTTGCCAGCGGCAAATGAGCCCACCAGGGCGCGGACCTTGTTGGGGTTCTTCAACTGAAAGGCCGGGTGAGCCATGAGCCCTTGCACCTCGCCCAGGGTCTCCGGCAGCGGGGCCGTGGCCTGCACCGCAAACCACTTGTCCAGCACCAGGGGATCACCCTGCCATTGGTGGTAAAAACCGGCGATGACCTGCTGCCGCTCCGGCCGGGCGGAATGGGCCAGAGCCGCAAAGGCGGCCATCTGGTCGGTCATGTTGTCGGACGTGGCGAACTGGTCAAGGGCCATCTGGACAGCCGCATCATCTTCAAGGCTCACCAGATAGGCCAGACAGAGATTGCCAAACGCCCTTTGCCCTGCCAGCCCAGGCTCATAGCGGTAGGGGCCGGTAGCCCGGTTGGCCTGATAGGCCTGCTCCCACAGGGGCCGCAAGGATTGAGCCAGGGTCTGCCGGGCAAAGGTGCGGGCGCCGTGGATTGCCTCGACATCCACCACCTCCATCTGCTCGGCCAGATACTCCTCCGAGGGCAGGGTGAGCAACAGGGTAAGGAAGGCCTGATCTCCTCCAGCTTCTTCGCCAAGCAGCCGACCGCAGGCCGCGACAAACCTTTGGTCAAGGTGCAGGGGGCGGCTGTTCTTGAAATCCTCCACCAGCCCCAGGAGCATGCGGCTGGCCAGGCACTGTCCCGCCTCCCAGCGGTTGAAGGGGTCCTGGTCCTGGCGGAAGAGAAAGAGCAGTTCTTCATCCTCACAGGCGTAGTCAACCTTCAACGGCGCGGAAAAATTGCGCAGGATCGAGAGGCGCGGCTTTTCCGTCACCGCGCTGAACCGGATGGTCTCCTGGGCTCCACGCATCTCAAACAGGCCGCGTCCCGCTTCCGCCTGCCTTTCCGCGCAGGCCAGCGCCATCTCCCGGCCCTGGCTGTCCAGCAGGGCAAGGGCCACCGGGATATGGAGCGGCTCCTTTTCCGGCTGGCCGGGGGTGGCCGGAGTGCTTTGCCCCATGGTCAGGGTATAGGTGTGAGCCTGGTCGTCATAATCGCCCTGCACGCTGAGTCGCGGAGTGCCGGCCTGGGTGTACCACCGCTTGAACTGAGTAAGATCGCGGCCAGAGACCTCGGCCATGGCCTGGACAAAATCATCGGTGGTGGCGGCCTGCCCGTCATGCTGCGCAAGATACAGGGCAAGACCCTGCCGGAACAACTCCCGGCCCAGAAGGGTATGCAGCATCCGGATGATCTCGGCCCCTTTCTCGTAGATGGTGACGGTGTAGAAATTGTTGATCTCCATGAAGGAATCAGGCCGCACCGGATGCGCCATGGGTCCGTTGTCCTCGGGGAACTGCACATTGCGCAGGAGCCGGACATCGTGGATGCGTTTGACCGCACCAGACACCTGATCACCGGTGAAGAGCTGATCGCGGAACACGGTGAGCCCTTCCTTGAGGCTCAACTGGAACCAGTCCCGGCAGGTTACCCGGTTGCCGGTCCAGTTGTGGAAATACTCGTGGGCAATGACCGCCTCGATCCCCTCGTAATCCGCATCCGTGGCGGTCTCGGGCCGGGCCAGCACAAACTTGGAGTTGAAGACGTTGAGCCCCTTGTTTTCCATGGCGCCCATGTTGAAATCGTCCACCGCCACAATCATGTACTGGTCAAGATCGTATTCAAGGCCAAAGGTTTCCTCATCCCAGCGCATGGCCTTTTTGAGCGAGGCCATGGCATGGGCGCATTTATCCCGGTTATGTGCCTCCACATAGATCGAAAGCGTTACCGGGCGGCCGGAGCGGGTGACAAAGGTATCACCGATCTTGACCAGATTGCCCGCAACCATGGCGAAAAGGTAGGAGGGTTTGGGAAAAGGGTCCTGCCAGCGCGCGTAATGGCGGCCTTCGGGCAGCACCCCTGCGGCGATCAGGTTGCCGTTGGCCAGAAGCACCGGATAACGCTTTTGCTCCGCGCTGATGAAGACCTCGTAGCGGGCCAAAACATCGGGCCGATCGAGAAAATAGGTAATCTTGCGGAAGCCCTCGGCCTCGCACTGGGTGCAGAAATTGCCGCTGGAACGGTACAACCCTTCGAGGGAGGTGTTGTTCTGGGGATAGAGCTCGGTTTCGACGGCAAGAACGAACCGCTCCGGCACCGCCGGGATGGTGAGACTCTCGGCATCGACCCGGTACTGGTCCGGGCCAAGGGTGACGCCGTCCAGGGCAACGGCCTTGAGCACCAGCTTCCGGCCCTGGAGAACAAGGGGGGCCGCAACCGCAGCCGGGCCATTCCGGCGGCAGACCAGGCGGGAACACACCCGGGCCCGTTCCTCGAAAAGGTCCACACCAAGCGCCACCTCTTCGATCACGTAAGCAGGCGGACGGTAATCCTTGAGCAGAATCGTTTTTGGCTGGGCGTCCATGGAATCAGTCCGGGAAATCGATCAGCTGATCGCTTCCACATGGGGCACCACCAACCGCTGGCCCGGTTTCAGCTGGGTGAAGTCAACGGAGGCATTGTATTTTTTGATCAGCCAGAAAGGCAGTTCAAATTCGTTCTGACACAAGGACCAGATGGTGTCCCCCTGCTTCACCCGGTAGGTGCGGGTGCCTTCCACCAGCCGGTAGGCGGCGAAGAAGTCCTCCACCATTTCCTTGTGAAACTCATAACGCTGGGCCTCAAAACGCTCCTTGCTCCCTTTGGCAAGGGGAATCTTGACCTGCTGGTTCACCGCCAGGGGTTGTTCGTAGCGCAAGCCGTTCAGCCGGCGCAGATCCCAGGCCCGAACCCCGAGCCAGCGCGCATAATGCCCCAGGGTTTCCTCGGCCTCCACCCGGATGGTGCCATATACCTTGCCCTGTTTCCTGGCGACCTGCTCCACCCCGAGATTGCCCAAAACCGTGGCCGGATTGAGGGACGGACACTGGGCGCCCCTGGCCTTTGCCGCCACCGGCTCCGCAGCCCTCGCCTGGGCTTGCGCCGTGGCTGCCTCCGGTCCTGATGCTGCCTTAGGCGGCTGACTCGCCTGCGCCGAAACCGGCGCACCCTCCAGTTTGACCACGGGCAGGAGCACAGGTTCGCTCCCGGACTGCGCCGCCGGCTTTTCGCCGGATACCACCGGATTCAGGCCGGCCAGACGCTGGGTCTCCGACTTTTTTCTGCCCAGGGCAGCCAGCTGCACCCCCCGTTCATCCGCGCCTGGAATGCGCAGGTTCTGACCAGGGCAGATCACCGCCTGCTCATCAAGCCCATTGCCCCGCAGAAGATCGGCCACCGGGACGCCATGCTGCCGGGCGATGGAAAAGGCGGTATCTCCCTGGCGCACCTGATACATATTGGTTTGCGCCTGATCCTCCTTGAGAATCTCCGGCGGGATATTCTCCGCCAGACGCACAACCTTGCCCTGTTGCGGCACCCGGACCTCGTAGCCCCTGGGAATCAGTTTCTGGCCGCTGTACACCGGTTCACGCAGGCCCGGATTCAAGGCCTTGAAGGTTTCCAGGTCAATCTTGAGGTGCTTGATCAGATCGTCCACCTGGGCATAGTTGGGCAGGACCACGGACCTGCTGTTGACCGGCGGCTCGATCCGGAGCGAACCGAAAAAGGTCTTGTAGTTCTTGGCAACCTCCCTGGCGGCCAGAAACTCGGAATAGAAATTCCGCGAGGCAAACTTGAACAACTCGCTTTCATGCTCCTGGAAGATTTTTTCATAATCTCCCTTGGCCGCCTTGGCCCGCATCATGCCATTGACCCCGTGATTATAGGCAGTCACCGCCAGAGGCCAGGTGCCGAGCTTCTCGTAATTATGCCGGAGCAGTTTTGCCGCGGCATGGGTGGCCTTGAGCGGGTCGCGCCGCTCGTCAATGGCATAATCCACAGCCATGAACTGTTTGCCTGTGGATTCGGTGAACTGCCAGATGCCGGCCGCGCCAAACTTGCTGTATGCCTTGTAGTTGAAAGATGATTCCACATGGGGCAGATAGGCGAGATCCTCGGGCACCCCGTAGCTCGCCATGATCTGCTTGATCTCGGCCAGATAGGCGCCGGAGCGGATCAGACCTTTGCGAAAATTATCCTTCTGCCCGGACTGGAAACGGATATTGTCCTGGGCCACCCGGAAATCCTCGGCCGTGGCCTTGGCGCCGAAGAGCCCGGCCACCCGCTTTTCCTCCCGGCTCTGGGGGGGAACGCCTGCGGCCAGGGACTTGAGGATCTCCAGATACCTCTCCTTGGCCCGTTCCACCCTCTGCCGGTCCCGCTCCCGGGCGCCGTTTTCCCAGGTCCCCTCGACCTCCAGCACCTCATAGATAATGCGCAGATCCCGCTTGTCGTGGAGAACCCCCTGGCTGGAGGGATACTTGCCATAGATATCCCGCCAGAAAGCCACATTGGGCGTGATGCAGTCGTACAGGGGAAAGGGGTCCTGGGCAGCCCGGACCGGCGAGACACTCCCGCCGGCCACGCAGAAAAACAGCGCCGCCACCACTGACAAACGAAGATGTACCATAACAGCTCTCATGAATTTCTTTTTTTATACGGTATTCACAACGAATAAGGATTTCACTATACTTTCTCCTTCCGGGATTCGCCGCTAATTCCATTTCTCGTTAACAAAAAGATGTTTTTTTGCAGGAGCGGCCTTGGCCGCGATCACCATCGCATCGCGGCCAAGGCCGCTCCTGCAGGATGCAATAATTATTCGCGCTTTTATCGAGAGTTGGAGTAAAACCACCGAGCCAACGCAGACAAACCGGGTCAGAACGGGCCAGCCGCCTGGCTCAACCCCAAGGATCAACCGGCAAGAGTACTGAACTTTTCCTCAAGATAGGCAAGGAAAGGCCGGGCGGAAAGCGGCGCGCCCGTTACCCGCACCAGCAGCTCCTGGGGCA
Organism: Deltaproteobacteria bacterium; assembly: GCA_021822005.1. Lineage (GTDB taxonomy): Bacteria > Desulfobacterota > Desulfobulbia > Desulfobulbales > Desulfurivibrionaceae > Thiovibrio. The sequence continues at coordinate 8,173 of JAJZSH010000113.1, forward strand.
GATACACGCTGCCGTGACCATGGATTTCCCGGACCAGCCACTCCTTAACCTGTGCCAGATTCCCATCGGCAAGGGTCTGGCTGAAACCGGGGTCATACTGCTTATAGGCCTCCCAGATCTGGGCTGCGGCCAGATTGCCGATGGTGTAGGTGGGAAAATAGCCGAAGCTGCCGTGGGCCCAGTGGATGTCCTGCAAGACCCCGTCGGCATCCGATTCGACCTCCACTCCGAGGTACTGCCGGTATTTCTCCCGCCAGACCCGAGGCAGCGCGGCAACCTCCAGGCTCCCTTCGATCAGGGACTTTTCAATCTCGAACCGGATCAGGACATGGAGGTTGTAGGTCAGCTCGTCGGCATCCACCCGGATCAGGCCCGGGGTAACCGCGTTTATGCCCCGGACAAAATCATCGAACCCTGTGTGCGCAAACTGGGCAGGAAATGCCTGTTGCAGTTCCGGGAAGAATCTCTGCCAGAATGGCCGGCTCCGGCCCACGACATTTTCCCAGAACCGGGATTGCGATTCGTGGATCCCCAGGGAAACCCCATCATCAAGATGGCTGTGGGCCAGACGCTCGTCAATGCCCTGCTCGTAGAGGGCGTGTCCGCCCTCGTGCAGCGCC
>JAJZSH010000114.1 GCA_021822005.1 Deltaproteobacteria bacterium
TGGTGTTTGCGGTTGCCATCCCGGTCGAAGCGCCGGCTCATGAAGTGAGCCCGGCCGTTTTCTTCCAGCAGGCGACAGGGGGACATGGCGATACCGGCGGCGCGCGCCATCAGGGAATAGGCGTACTCGATGCGGCCATAGTCCTGCGAGCCGCCCAATTCCCGGTCGGCGCCCATGCCGTCGAATTTGAGCAGCCAGTGCTCAAAGCCGGATTCCACCTCGAATTGGCCCGGCCGGATTTCGTCGGTTGCCGGGTTCCAGGCAATGGCCGCCTTGGCGCGGGCTCCACCCGCCGAGGTTCCCACCTGGATGATCTGGGCCAGCGCGGCCTTGGCCAGTTGATCCGAGTCAATCTTCCCGTGCACGGCCTGCCTGGCGCCTTCAACCAGCCGCGAGAGCTTGATTGCCGTGCTGCTGGCGGTGGCGGGGCTGCGGGCCGGCTTGAACTCCAGTGCGCCCATGCCGCGTTTGCCCATGTAGGCCAGACGGTCGAGCGGCGTTATCCGGGCTTTGTCAACGCCCTTGCCGGCCATCCAGGCGTCAATCAGTGCATTGCCGAAATCATCCGGCAGGGCGTCGGCCAGCATTGCCGGCAGGCGCTTGAAACTCAACTCGGGCAGATCGACAAAGACGAAGGGCTCCCTGGCCAAAGTCAGCGGCATGGTCAGCGGCGCCAGCTCGATGCCGGATTTGACGAACCCGCTGTCGTACTCGAAGGCGTAATAGCCAAGATTCGGCGCCAGGGCGACTGCGCCGACGCTTTTGCCCCAGATCCGCACCTCGATGGCATGGACCGGTTTATACATGAGGAGTCCCTTTGGGCCGGGAGGCGCGTTGCCTGGCCTGCTTGGCCTTCAGCATCTGCAAGGGGCTGATGGCTACCGTCGGCGCCAGGGTGGCAAGCCAGTCGGCCCGTTCCAGGGCGCGCAGCACCTTGACCAGCGAGGCCAGGGTCGCCCCCTTGCCGCTCTCCAGATTTTTCACGGCATTGAGCGCAACCCCGGCTCGTTCGGCAAGCTGGCGCTGGTTGATGTTCCGCCGGAGCCGCAGGTCGCGCAGTTGTTGCCCAAAGGCGCCCTCCATTTCTTCCGCTGTCTTTTCTAAATTCATTAAAGGCCTCTTTTGGGTCTTTTAATAAATATATTGTAAACAATAGACCTTAAAAGGTCCATTATTTATTTTTATGATTCAGGGAGGAGTGCGAACCAGGATTCGGCAGAGGCGTTGTTTTGTCGGGCCCTGGGGATTGGGCAGGAAAAACTTGTCAAGAATTTCCCCATGGAATACAACGAGTCAAGTGTTATAAGATGGTCAGGAATTTGGTGATACCACAGGGGAAATGGCTGCAAAGTGCCAGGTATCCAGACGGCAGGGTGACTTATTGGGCAGTTTGGGGAAAGATAGAAGGAATGAGTTATGAATAAGGTCGCTGGGAAGAAAACCGGGGGATTTTCGGGGAGCGTCCCTGATTTTCCTTGGCTGCGTTGCGCCGCTGGAGAATGGTGCAGCGAAAAAAATGGCGAGGCGCCAAGGAGGTGCCCCGCCGAAGCGAAACTATCTCAGGCGGGAAAATGGGAGCAGGCCACTTTCCCGGCATCGCTTACCGGTTGAACTCCCAACTCAGATTGTCAATCGCATCCACGATCATCCCCGTCCCGACCGCCATGAGCAGGATATCCTGTGCTACCCGCACGAAGCGGTGCCCGGAGGGCGCCGGTCCCAGCACCACCAGAACCTGCGGTGGCAGATCGTAGTAGATAACCCCTGCTGGCAGCGGGCGTCCGATCACCCATTGTTTTGCCAGGCCGGGGGGCATGCAGCCGTTGCGCTTCTTGGCCAGACCTGGCGGGCAGTTGCCTCTCCGGAACTCATCGGCAAAATAGGCATGGATGGAATCGTGCTGTCGGGTGGTGAAAAAGCGATGTTCCTCCCGGCCACGTGATTCCCCGCGGTCACCTTTCCCTTTCCCGTCATATTTTTCATGTACCTCTTTCCCTTTCGGGTTCCCGCCCTTTTTGTCGCCGGCCCAGGGCGGCTTCTCCGCCAGGGCCGAACTTGCGGCAAAGAGTATGGCAAAGACGAAAACCAGTGCAACGCGCATCCGTGAAGAAAAATAGTGCATGATTTTCTCCTCCCTTGATAGGTGGCTTTTTATTGATTCCCCCACTGGGCGTGGCAGGATCGGGCAAACGGCATACACACTCAAGTTCAATTCATCATAACGGTAAATCATCCGCGGTGTCAACTCGGCCCGAAACATTGGGAAAGCAGAGGGATGAAGGGGCGCCGCGAACGGCGCCCCTCCGGGATAGGGAAACAACCGAGGAACTATCTCAAAGATGCCTGGAAAGACCCGGGGGAATTTCCCCGGAACCGAGAGATCAGGTGGCACTGCCGCCGCGGTGGCTGACCAGTACCGGGCTGTCGCCGAGGCCGATCACATGCTCGGTGACGCTGCCCATGAGGAGCCGCGTCAACCCCTTGCGGCCGTGGGAACCCATCACGATCAGGGAGGGCTTGATTTCCGCGGCCAGCGCCAGGATGGCATCCTGCGGTTCGTCCGCCCTGACCACCGTTTCCAGAGCAACCCCTTCCCGGGCGGCCTGCTGTTTGGTGGCCTGTAACAGTTCCTGCGCCTGCCGGATCAGGACGTTGACCGCCTCGGGCGCCAGGTCGGAAAGCTCGTCGTTGGTGTAGGCCACCGAGATCGCGGTGAGCTTGGCCCGGCGCATTTTGGCGATGGCGATGGCCTTGGCCACCGCCGCTTTGTTGTGCGAGGAGCCGTCGGTGGCCAGCAAGAGGTGGCGCCAGTCGAGGGTGGCGGTGGCCGGCACCACCAGCACATCCTTCCGGGTGTAGCCGATGACCCGGGCGGTGACGCTGCCGATCAGCCACCGGTCGAGCCGGGTCAACCCCCGGCGTCCCATGACGATGAGGTCGCAGTTTTCGTCGTCCGCCACGTGGATGATGCGCTCGTAAGGCTCACCCTGCTCCACGGAGGCGAGGATGTGCACATCGGCCGTATCGGCGATGGCCTTGGCCTCGTTGAGCAGGGTCTGGCCGGGGCCGGTGATCGTCTCCCGGATGCGGCTGACGCCGACCAGTTCCAGTTCGCCTTCGTAGGCCGGCAACACCGCCAGCACCTTGAGCCAGCTTTTGTCCATCTTGGCCATGTGACATGCCTGCACCAGGGCGTTCCTGGCGGAAGGCGAGCCGTCGAAGGCCGCGAGGATCTTGCGATACTTAGCCATGGTTCCTGACTTCAACGATTTTCCGCTGCTCGTCCGCACGATGGCTGATGATGCCCTTGGCCATGGCGCCGGAGATAATGATGGCGGCGGTGGCCAGCGCCGCCACCAGGGACCAGAAGCTGAGGCCTTCGAGCAGGGCGGTGGTCTGCGGGGCAAGCTGCGCGCCCCAGCCGAGGTCGGCGAGGTAGCCGGGGATCTTGGCGCCGCGGCTGACCGCGACGATCAGCATGACCGAACCCATGACGATCTTGATGATGTAGTCCTTGACATAGGTGGTGCCCAGGGCGCCGAGCTGCACGCCGATCAGCGAGGTGGAGAGGATCAGCAGGGTGAGCCGGATGTCGATCAATCCGGAGAGACCCCACTGGACCGAGCCCCAGAAGCCCATGACAAAGGCGATGATCAGCTCGGTGGCGCTGGCCACCATGGCCGAGGCGCCGATCACGTAGATCATGCCGGGCACGCCGATGAAGCCGCCCACCGCGATGGTCGCGGCCAGCATACCGGTCAAGAGGCCGACCGGCACGGTGATCCAGGCGGAGATGCGCACGTTGGCGGTCTTGAAGTGCATCATCGGCGGCAGATTGATCTTCTGCAGGGCCAGGGCCAGCCTGGAAACCTCATGGCCGGTGCTGTCTTTCTTCTTGGCCAGCTTCTGGGCATCCATGAAGACATAGGCGCCGACCACTACCAGGGTGAAGACAAAGACCACGGAGACGTAAAGGTTGGAACCGGCGTTGCCCCAGGCATGGAGGATCGCCTTCTGGATCTGGATGCCGATCTGCACGCCGATGATGGCGGTAACGGCCATGACCAGGCCGAGCTTGAGGTCTGCCTGGCCGTATTTGTAACGCTTGTAGGCGCCGACCATGGCCTTGGGGAACTTGTGGCACATGTTGCTCGCCACCGCCACCGCGCCCGGCACGCCCAGCGACATCATCGCCGGGGTGAGGACGAAGGCGCCGCCCGAGCCGATGAAGCCGGAGAGCAACCCGCCGATCAGGCCGATAACCAACAGTGCGATCACGGTCTTGAGGTCCATGGCGAGGAACATCCGCGAGACGTCCTTGGCCACGCCTTCGCCGGCATGCTGATCCAGGTTGATCATTACCTTGGTGCCCATGGGCAGGTCCTTGGCCTCCATCTTGGCGCCGAAGGTGAAGGTGAACTCCTTGCTGTCTGATTCGCGGACAAAGGTGAAGGTGCGGTTCGCCTCGTCCACCTGGGTGATGAGGCCCTTGAGCATATCCTTGTCCGGGCCGGCACCGCCGGCTGCCGCGGCGGTTTGGGCCGCCAGCGGCATGAGGAAGAGGGCGGCCACTATCAGAATCAATAACTTTTTCATTGCAGTTTCGCTCCTTGCGGTTCGTTTCGCGGTGTCGTTCGGGGAAAGGGCTTACTTCTTCCTGGCCTCGAGGCCGAGGCAGGTCAAGAGATCGCTGCCAAAGGGGCCATGGATGAAAGAGAAGAAGAAGGCGGCCAGAACCGGGAAGAGCGTATAGATACCGCCCTTGGTGAAGGTGTCCATTACCCACTCCTCGTTGGTGAAGAGCAGGACATAGGCCGAGAGCGAGATGGCGCCGAAGATGAATGTCTTGACATAGGGCTTCTTCGGTGCCGGCGCGGGCATTTTGGGCTGCTTGGCGCTGTTGTCGCCCAGCATTTCCTTGGCGGTCTTATGGTCGCCAGCCTCGGCAAAGGCCACCGCGGCCATGTTTTTGTCAAGGGTTGTCATGTTGTTCATTGCTCCTGTTTTCCTTCCGGTTTTTAAAAAGTACGTGGTGAAAAGTGGCAAAGCTTCACGCCGGCCGCGGTTCCTTCAGCAGAATCACCGGGCATTGAAAGTGGGCCAACAGATGCGAATCAGGCTGTTTCTTGCCCCGCCGCCCAGCAGGGTTGCTGAAGCCCAGGACGATCAACATGATGTCGTGCCGTTCCGCGGCATAGCGGATGATCTCTTCCTCCAGTCCCTTGGCATCCAGGACGAACTCGTAGGGGATGCCAAAGGTCTTGAAACGTTCCTTGAGCCGCGCCAGCTTGGCTGCGAGCCCCGCGGGTTTCTCGAGTTCGGTCGAGCCGGGCAGGACATGCAGGATCTCCAAGCGGGCGCCGAGACGCTTGCATACCTCGATCGCATGGCTGAACACCTTGGGCGGAATCTCCGGAGCATTGGTGCCGAGCAGCACCTTTTTGCGGGCGGTCTTGGCCGAGGCCAGATACTGGTTCGCAGCCTCATGCTCGCCGGCCTCGGCAAAGGCCGCAGCCGTCATGGTGTCTTTAAATATCTTGAAGAGGTTTGCCATGGTTCTCTCTGATACGACGTTGTGATCGTTTTCTAGCCGCGGGCCTTGGTGGCATCGGCCAGGCGGCCATGGCGGAAGGCCTTTTTGCCGGCAACGGTTCCCGGTTTCTTTGCCAGGGTGCAATCGGCAGGATCAACGCCGGCCTCGGCAAAGGTGACCGCGATCATCAGGCGGTCAAAGAAGTTGAGTGCGGTATTCATGGTGGTGCTTCTTATCGGGATGGTCGTTGTTTTGTTGTGGGTTACACGGTGTGGTCGCCCCCTTGGTTAAGCAACAGTCATGCCATATTATTAAAATAAGTGTTTTCAGTATGTTGTCTGGTTGTTTCGGTTTGCAAGCGATGTTGCACATTGCAACCATGGCGGCATGCCCCCTGAAAATGCACGGAACTTTAGGGAGAAGACTATAATGTTGCATCGGGAAACGTTTGTTGCTAAATGCAACGTGTGGTATGGTGGGTGAGGCTGCTGGAGAAGCAGCGATCGTTGCTGGCGACGGAGAGGCGATAATTCGGCCCGGATGAGGATGGTATGCACCTTGCGGAGTTGAGTATCCGGAAAAAAATCAGCCGCGGTTCGGCCCTGATGCTGTTCCTGGTGATCTGCACCGCCCTGATGAACTACGGGATCGTGCTTCAGGTGGAGCGCAAGATCAGCCTGGTCGAGGTGATCGACGATTTTTTCAACACCACCCTGGAACTGCGGCGGTACGAGAAGAACTACTTCCTCTATGCCCAGGAAAAAGATTTCGACGATGCCCTCTTCTATTGGCAGAGGCTCAACTCCCTCTTTGACGGCAACGCCCGGGAGTTGAGCCAACTGGTCTCGTCCAGCCGCCTGCAGGGTATCCGGCAGACGATGCAGAGTTATCGCGAGGATCTCCGGATGCTCCATGCCCTGCATCAGCGGGGAAAAAGCCAGGATGACCGCCTTTTTGCCAAGCGACGGGAAGGGGTGCGGCGGAACGGCAAGCTGCTGACCGAGTTCGCGGAGGCGACCGCGCTGGCGGAACGGGCGGCCATCCGGGGATTGCTGCATACTATCCGTTCCCTTCTCATTGTCTCGGCCCTGACCCTGGTGGTGATCTCGGTGGTGATGACCACGGTGCTGGGGCGCAAGCTCCTGGGCTCGCTGCGTCTGCTGGAGGGGTACACCAAGAAGGTGGCCCAAGGCGAGATGCTCGACCCGCCGGCCCGTGCGGTGGAGGAGGAGATCAATACCCTTTTCCGGGCCTTCCAGCGGATGAATCTGGAACTCCAGACCCGGCAGCGCCAGCTGGTGCAATCGGAGAAGCTGGCCGCGCTCGGCACCCTGCTCGCCGGCGTGGCCCACGAGCTGAACAATCCGCTTTCCAATATCTCCACCTCGGCCCAGATTCTTGACGAGGAGATTGATTCCAGCGACCGCGATTTCAAGAAGAATCTCATCGGCCAGATTGAGACCCAGACCGACAAGGCGCGGGACATCGTCCGCAACCTCCTGGAGTTCTCGCGGGCCAAGGAGTTTAAGAAGGAGCCGCTCCTGCTGCGCGGCCTGGTGGAAGAGACGGTGTTCTTCCTGCGGGGGCAGGTGCCGAGCGAGGTGGCGGTGGTGGTGGAGGTGCCGGACGATATCGTCATCGAGGCCGACAAGCAGCGGATGCAGCAGGTCTTCCTGAACCTGATCAAAAATGCCGTGGACGCGCTGGGCGCCGAGGGGCACGTCTGGGTCAATGCCCAGCGCACCTCGGCTCCGGGTGAGCCGCTCATCGAGATCGTGATCGAGGATGACGGCCCCGGCATGGCGCCCGAGGTGGTGAAGAAGATTTTCGATCCCTTTTTCACCACCAAGGACGTGGGCAAGGGCTCGGGTTTGGGCCTCTTCGTGGTCTATGACATTATTGAATCCCATGGGGGGCGTATCACGGTGGACAGCCGGCCTGGTAATGGCACGTCCTTCGTGATCTGGCTCCCGGATGAGCACAAGGAAACGGCATGAACGAAGCGCAGCGGATATTGGTGGTCGATGACGAGGAGGTGGCCCTCATCAACCTGGTCTATGTGCTGAAAAAAGAGGGCTATGCGGTGACCGGCGTGCAGAGCGGGCCCGAGGCGGTCAAGCTGCTGGCCCGGCACGAATACGATCTGGTGCTTACCGACCTCAAGATGGAGAAGGTCGATGGCATGGAGGTGCTGGCCCGGGCCAGAGAGCGCCACCCGGACATCGAGGTGATCATGATCACCGGCTATGCCACCGTGGATTCGGCCATCGAGGCGATGAAGGCCGGGGCCTATCATTACATCGCCAAGCCCTACAAGCTTGACGAGGTGCGCAAGGTGGTGCGGGAGGCCCTGGAGAAGACCGCGCTCAAGCGGGAAAATCAGCGGCTCAAGGAGCATCTCAAGGTTTTCCGGGGCGGGGTGCGCCTCATCACCAAGAACGCCAGGATGGGTAAGCTGCTGGAGATGGCGGCGCAGGTGGCAGCCACCGAGAGCAACGTGGTGCTCTGCGGCGAGTCGGGCACCGGCAAGGAGCTTCTTGCCCGTTTCATCCACCAGGCGAGCCCGCGCAAGGAGGGGCCGCTCTTGTCGATCAACTGCGGTGCCTTCAGCGAGGAGCTGCTGACCAACGAACTCTTCGGCCATGAAAGGGGGGCCTTTACCGGGGCCGATTCCATGAAGAAGGGGCTCATTGAGATGGCCCACGGCGGCACGCTCTTTCTCGACGAGATCACCGAAATGGCCCTGCCCATGCAGGTGAAGCTCCTGCGCGCCATCCAGGAACGCGAGGTGCTGCGGGTCGGCGGCACCAAAACCATCAAGATCGATGTGCGCTTCATCGCCGCCACCAACCGCAACCTTCAGGAGGAAGTGCGGGCGGGTCATTTCCGCCAGGATCTCTATTTCCGCATCAACGTGGTCTCGCTCACCCTGCCGCCGCTGGCCGAGCGCAAGGACGATATCCCGCTGCTGGTCCAGCACTTTTTAGAGAAGTACGCCGCTCTCACGGGCCGCGAGATGGAGGGGCTTTCGCCCGAGGCGATGGCGATTCTCACGCGCTATGATTTCCCAGGTAACGTGCGGGAGCTGGAGAATATCATCGAGCGCGGGGTGGCCCTGGCCAAGGGGCCGGTCATCGAGGCGGCTCAGTTGCCCGACGACCTGCGGGGGTTGGCAATCAAGACCTTCCGCCGCCGGGAGGACGGCGAGGTGCCGACTCTGGACGAGCAGGAAAAGG
>JAJZSH010000004.1 GCA_021822005.1 Deltaproteobacteria bacterium
GCCGGACATGCCGGTGGCGTTAGCCGTGGCGGTGGTGCCGCCGTACTCGGTGAACAGCGCGGTGATGTTGGCATCGGTTACGCCGCTGGTCAATGCCATGGCGCCCGTCAATGTGCCGTTGCCGATGTTGCCGGCAAAGGCGGCCAGGGCGGTCAATGCTGCCGCGTCCAGGCCGTCCAGAGCACCGGTGATGCCGGTGGCGGAGATCTTGCCAGTGACCAGGGCGCCAATCTGGGCAGCGGACATGCCGCTGATGACGGCGGTGACGGTAGTGCCGGTGTACTTGGCGAACAACGCCGCGATGTCGGCAGTGGCAACGGCGCTGGTCAGTGGCAAAGCACCGCTAATGCCACCTGCCGCTATGTTGGCAATGTTGGTCACCAGATGACCCACTTCGGTTGCCGTAGCACCCGTGGCCACTACGGTAGCGCCAGTGGCCTTGCTCAGCAGACCCGAGGTCACGGCGTCAGTGATGGCAGCATCGTTCAGCGCCAGAGACGTCAGGTTGGTGATGCCTCCCGCCGCGACTTTGGCAATACCCGTATTAACTGTTGCCAAATTGGCAGTCGAAGCACCGGTGGCATTAATTGTTGCCGAAGCATCAGCCAGTTTCGTGGACAGGCCTGCTACTGCAAACGTGGCAGCGGTTAGCGTTACAGCTGGAACACCACCCGCAGCGACAGTGGCTATTGCAGGACTGGGCGTTGCCACGATCCCGCCACGGGTGAAGGTCAGGTTTGTCCCATCAGTTGTCAATGTAACAGCGCCCGTCGCTGTACCGCCGAAGCTCAGAACACCGCCAGTGTTAGTCACCGTAAAAGTCGTGACCGGGGTACTATCGGCCGGCGGTGTGACAGGTGTAGTCATTACCGGCACCGTCGCGGTCAAATCCCCCCCCACCGCTGCCGTAACCGCCGTATCAAGAGCCGTGCCGGTAAAACTGCTCACCGTACTGGCGATGCTGCCTGCAGCCATTCCGGTCTGCAGCGAATCCGCCATCGCGCCCTGCACCACGATCTGCACCCTGGCGATCTGCGACAAAGCTGCGGTGAAGTCGGTGGGGTTGGCTGCCATGGCGGCATCGACCTTGGTGTTGGCGCTGGACATGACGCTGGCGATGTTGTCCAGGGAGGCGTTTACCGCCGTGGTTGCGCCGGTCGAGGTGGCCGTGGCGGCTTCGGTCATCACGCTTTTCAGGGTCGCGGTCTGCGTCAGGTCGACGGTGGTGGTCGCGGCGGCAAAATTGTTGGCCAGAGCCGTGGCCATCGTGGCCATGGCGTCCGTGGCCGAGGTGGCGCTCGATGCGCCCTGAATGACGGAGACGCCCTGCACCAGGATGTTGGCGACCTTAGCCGCAGCGGCCTGCACTTGCGCGGCAACGGTCTTGTCCGCCGTGGTGCCGCTGCCGACCGCAACGCTGATGGCATCCAGGGTTTGAAGATTAACCGTGGCGGGCAGCCCCAGCGCGGTCAGCACTTGGGTTTGCGCTGCCGCAATGGAAGTCGCCTTGCCCGAATCCACCATGGATTGCATCACGGTGGTGAGGGGGTTGACCATTCCCGATCCGTCGGGGGCGGTCATCATGCCGGTGAATGCCAGATTGGTGGCGATATCGGTGCCGCCGCTGGCGATGAGTTTGCCGGTGGCGCCTTGCAAGGTGAAGGCGCCATTGGCATCGGTGGTGGCCTTGGCTTCGCCCGCGTTCCAGACGCCGTTGCCGTTGGCGTCGGCGAAGACAGTGGCATCCTTGATGTAGCCGTCGGCCAGTTTGCCGGTGGTGGTGCTGGCGGCCACCACAGAGGCAACGGAAGTGGCCATGGCCGCATTGGCAGCGCTCATAGAGGTCGTGGTATGGAGAACCGCGGATACGGCGGTGCGGGCGGCGGTAGCCGCGGCGGTTCCAACGTAGCCGGCAACCTCCGCCGGAGTATCCAGGGCAGCGGTGAAGTCCGTGGCGTAGGATACCCGGTTGTTGATGGTGGTGATATCATCGTTCAGGGCGTTGGCCTGCATGGTATCGACCAGCGAGCTCACGGTTTCGCGGCCGGCGTTGAATTCCGCCACCCAGTAGGCCTTGCCGACCGTATCCGAGGCGCGGCCAAGGAGGTTCTGGTAGACCTGCTCGACCCGCTGGTCAGCGGTCATGCCGGAGTAAAGCGTCGCATATTCGTTGCTGGCGGCAAAACCGGCTTTCATGGTTGCGGCATCCTGAGTCTGCCAGTAGGCAAGCCCTGCGGTATCGGCAGGACGGCCAAAATATGCCAGATATGCCTTTTGTACATCAGCAGAAGAAACAGCCATGACTTTTTCTCCTCATTTCAATTATTGAATAAACATACCACTATGCCGTTCAGCAATAGTGGAGACCAAATCGTTCACGCCGCAAGTTGTTTTTCGTAGTTAGTGTCCGTCCGGAAACGAGCAATTTCGTTCGAGAGCAAGGCGCGAGGGAGACGAAAAAGCGGAGCGTACATTATGGTACGTGAGCATTTTTCGACGACTGAGCAACGCGGCAATCGGGCGAAAGGGCCGTTTCCGGATGGACACTAGTTATGGTACGTGGCCATCTCCAATACTTATGATAATAGATCTTTAAAAATATCTTATGCATTCAGTTTTATTGTCAATACGTAAAAAATACGGATACCGAAAAATAATATTAGGGCCATCGTTTTCCGGCTAGTTTTTTGCATTCTGCAATTTTCTAACCGGACAACGCGGACGAACCTTACTCGTCAAGCTCGGGCAACGGCTCCCCCCAATCGTCATCCTCCGGATTTTCTGTCTGGCAACAGGCCTGGGCATCATCGTCCTGATCAGCCAGATCATCGAACAGCCTCACTTCGTCTGGTGGGGCAATGGCGGCAAGATCGGCCTCGTGCCAGGCTTCAAGGGTGATTTCTTCTGTTGCCCCATCGTCATGCTGGAGTTCCACAATCCCTTCATCCTCGTCAACGGTAACCACGAAGAAGCGGGCGCCATCCTCGATGGCCTCGTACCAGTTTCCCTCAACGGGTTCAGTGTCGGTCGGCATGGGTTTTTCCGTCCGGGCCGGGGAGGAGCAAGGTGTTACATGAACAGGCAATCCTCCCGCCAGCAGCAGTCTTCCTGGCTGCAGTGTTCCAGGGCCGAGCCAAAACAGGGGAAGTTGCCTTCTTTTTCCTGGATGGCGCGGATGAGATCCTCTTTTTTCATCTTGCCGGGCCTGATGCCAAGATCTTGTGCCTTTGCTTTGATGTCGAGCATTTTCATGGAAAACCTCCGTGGGTATTGGGAATGATGCTGGGAATCCGTATCGTCAAATGCAGGGATTCATGCTGAGCACAGGGCATTTGGCGGTTTTGATCACCCGCTCGGTAACGCTGCCGAACAGGGCTTTTTCCACCCCTTTGCAGGTCTGGGTGCCGATCATGATCAGGTCGCAGCCTTCGGCCTCGGCGTGGCGGACGATCTCTCGAGGGACATTGCCGTTGAGCACCGCGCTTGCATGGGGGATGTCCTTTGCCATGTTCTCGTCGATGAATTCCGCCATCTTGCGTTTGGCCCGCTCGAGCAGGTCTTTTTCCAGATTTTCCAGCGGCAGGTGGGGCACCGCAAAACCAGCATAGGCATCAAGGCTTTCCACCACAAAAACCACTTCGATGGCCGCCCCGAATTTGCGGGCGATCATGGTGGCGGATTGCAGAACTCTGTTTGAATGTTCGGAAAAATCCGTGGGGACCAGAATTTTTTTGATGCCGTTCATGGACGAGCCTCCCTTGGAAAGAAATGTTGGAACAGTCTGGCGGATGCCTCATGTTTACAGGGAAAAGCATGATGCGTGCCATGGCGGATGGAGAGTCTGGTTTTTCAATAGGGGCAGCGCCTTTCTCTCATCCTGGTTCCGAGGGCCGCGCAACCGGTTCGCAAAAAATCGAAAAAAAATGGCAAAATCCAAAAACAGAAAACAGGCGCCCGAAAAAAAGCTTTTCCTTTTTGCCGGGCCAAGGGCGGGAATTCCGGGGGGTAGCCTCATGGCCTGGTGTTTTCCACCACAAAGGGGGTGCTGCGTATGGCAATGCTTTTCTTCTTGACCCAGATTCTGGCCGTGGGAATCACCTCGCCGTCCATGGTGACGATGTTGGCCAGCTCCTCAACGTAGGAGATATCCGGGGTGTTGAATTCATAATAAAAGGTGTTGTCGCTGTAGGGATCGACCACCAGAATGATTTTCTGCGGGTTGGCCGGATGTTTCTGGGGCGCGCCGGAAAAGGCGATGTGGGTGTCGCGCAACCGTTTTTCATCGTTGGGGCGCTGGTACACCTGGAGTTCAAAACGAATTACCGCCTGGGGGAAATTGGAGAGGGGCATGGCTGACCTCTGCACCGTATGTTGATCGCCTTGTCGGCAACAACCGTATCGAAGCGCTTACTTCATAGTATACAGATTCTCCGGGGTGAATCAAAAAATAATCTGATTACCACTAATCTTCAGCCAGTTTTTTCCGTCATTCCGGCTTTCGCCGGAATGACTTATTCGCAAGTGAGCCATTGATACAAAGCACGCATGATCAACTGGTTGACGCATGGCACCCGCGTGCTGGCTGAAATTCGATGGCAATCAGATTCTTCATTCTACATTCTTAACTTTTCACTCTCTTCCCCTACCCACTCCTCGACCTCCGCCGGGGATGGCATCCGTCCGGCGCATTTCACCGTGCCGTTGATGATCAGGGCCGGGGTTTTTGTTACCCCGAACCGCCAGATCTCATCCAGATCGTGCACCGACTCCATGTCGGCGGCCAGACCGAATTTCTGCAGGGCCTCAAAGAGCATGGCGCTGAGTGTGTTGCAGGTCACGCAACCGGAGCCCAGCACCCGGATGGTGAGGATTCCCGGCTCGGCGCCCTGTATCCCCTGGCGACGGCGGTATTCGGCGCGCAAGGCCTCGCGGTAGACCGGTTCCGCCGTCAATGGGACGTAATTTTTTCTGGCAATGGCGGCAAAAAGAAAATCCACCGCCTCCTCTTCCTGCATCTGTCCGGTCAGGGCCTTGTTCAGGGCCTGGTCGAGGCCGATCAGCCCGACATTGGCCGCGCCGATTCGGATGGTCCGGGGCGTGGGTCTGTCCTGGTTTTGCATGGGATTTCTCTTTTTAAAAGATCAGGCGCACTTAAAAAAGTTGCAGCTGCCGACCGCCGGCATTCCGTCGTTTGGCCAGGGGCTGGTCAGCCTCGCTCAGCAGGGAGGCCGGAATTTCCTGGATAAACCGGGAGGCGCGGCGGTCGGCTGTCCGGTTGAAGATGGTGCGGCTTGCGGCACCGCTTAAAACCAGGCTTTCCCGCGCCCTGGTCATGGCAACATAGAGGAGGCGGCGTTCTTCTTCCACATCGCTGTGCAGGTTGGCAATGGTGCAGGGGAGGATATCCTCTTCAAGTCCGGCCAGAAAGACCACCGGGAACTCCAACCCCTTGGCGGCATGCATGGTCATGAGGGCCACGGCTTCGGCCCGTTCATCGTAGATGGTGGCCCGGGCGTTTTGTCTGAGGTGTTCGCAAAAAGCCTGGAGATTGTTGCCAAAGGCGTTGGCCAGGTGGAGCAGGCGCAAGGCCTCTGGTCCCTGGGGATTGATGCCCAGTCCGGGCATGGCCTCGGCCAGGGGGTGGGCAAGGCCCTGTTCCGCCGCCTTGCGGAAATTTTTGAGGGTTTCGCCCATCGCCCGGATGGTTGTTGCCGTGCTGGCTGGGAGGGCAAGGGTGAGCGCCTCGCCATAAAAATCAGGGCAACGCAAGGGGAGTTTTTTTTCCAGGAGGGAGATGGTTGCCGCTCCGACCCCCGGAAGGGTTGCAATCAGCAGGAGATGCTCGCTTAAGCTCGCGTCCGCCGCGCCGGCCAACAGAAAATGGCAGGCGATTTTCAGGGCGGGCTTCAGGTAAAAGGGAGTGGCGCCAACGAGCTGGAAGGGGATGCCTTTGCGGTGCAAGGCTTCGGCAATGGGTTCGGCCATCTGGCTGAGCCGGTAGAGAACGGCGAAGTCGGCAAAGCTTCGGGCCTGGCCGCCGCTCCGGCCCGTATGCCGGGAAAGGCTGCTGATGCCGCCCAACCCCTCTTCGATGCGCCGCACGATAAATTCCGCCTCGGCCTGGGCGCTTGGAGCCTGATGCCATTCGATGGGAGCCGCGCTGGTGCTTTCGGCAACAAGCTGGGTGTCGCCGCTCTGCCGGTTGTGGCGGATGAGGGCGGCCGCGCCATCGATAATGGCCGGGGCTGAACGGTAGTTGCGGATCAGGGCCAGGGTGGTGACGCCCGGCTTTTCGCGGAACCGCTGAAACAAGGTGAGGTCGCTGCCGCGAAAGCCGTAAATGGCCTGGTTGGGGTCGCCGATGGCGAATACCCGCGCCTGAACGCCAAGCAGCAGGACCAGCTGGTACTGGGGATGGTTGAGATCCTGAAATTCGTCAACAAAGAGATGGGCCACCCGGCCACTGACCTGCCCGGCAAAGGCGGGGTCGCGGCTAAGGCGCTCCACACACCGGGGGATGACCAGATCAAGATCAATAGCCTGGTTCGGCGTAAGCGAGGCGAGATAGCGCTGGAGGAGATCCGGCAGGGCGGCGCCGGTGGGGAGCGTCCCCCGGTTCAGCTGGTCAACGTGGGCGGCCAGTTGTTTTTTGAGGATATGGTGATCGGCCCGGGGCAAAGCAGGGAAGGCCTTGCGCAGATAGAGGTCGCGGTCATCCTCGCCGATGACCATGAGATCGGGGTTTTCTTTGCGCAACAGGGCCAGGCAATAGCCATGGAAGGTGCCCACGAAGATGGGTTGGGCTGCCTCGCCGAGATCACGCTCCAGTCGTGCGTGCATCTCACGGGCTGCCCGGTTGGTGAAGGTGATGGCCACCATCTCTTCGGGACGGGCATTTTCCGCGGCCAGCAGATGTTCGATCCTGGCCACCAGGGTAAAGGTCTTGCCGGTGCCCGGCCCGGCAGCCACCAGGATGGTTTCGGCCCTGCTGGTGATGGCGGCCAGCTGTTCCGGATTGGGATTTCTCGGGGCCTGGGGCCTGTCTGCGGGCGGAGAAGGCTTTTTTTCAAGGGGCAGCGGGCCGCGTTCCTGTTTTCTGGGGGGCGGGCCTGTCTTTTTCCCGGCAAACAGGCTGATCTGTCCGGCCAGCTCCTCCCGCTCTCCTTTGGCAAAGACCCGGATCACGCCGAATTCTCCATCGTAGCCAGGGGTGCGGATGACCCTGCCCGCGCGGATGCGGGCCACCGCCTCGCCCAGCACCGGGGACATCCGGTTGATTTCGTCCACCGGCGTGTTGAGCAGCAGGTTGAACTCCGAACCGAAGCGGGCAATGACCCTGGAATACAGGGCCATCACCCCCTTGGTGGCAGGGCCTGCGCCGAGAATCTCGCCCAGCACCTCGGGCAGCGGGATAAGGCTGTGCACTGCGGGCGAGCCTGGCGGGTAGTACGGCTCTGTCCGTTCGGCCAGCTCCATGACCCGGTGCAGCACCCCCACGGTGAGGGGCTTGGAGCAGACCGGGCAGGTTGCCCCGATTTTTCTGGTTTCGGCCGGCTCAAGGCAGACCCGGCAGTTCCGGTGGCCGTCGCAATGGTATTTTCCCTCTTCCGGGTAGAATTCTATCGTTGCGGCAAAGGCCTCGGTCAGGGGATTTTTCAGGGCCTGCCTTAGAGCGAAAAAGTTGAAACCGGTGTCGAAGATATTGGCCTCCCGGCCCAGCTTGCCGGGAGAATGGCAATCGGAATTGGAGATCAGGGCGAAGCGGTCCAGGGGTGGGATGAGCCGGTTCATGTCCGGGTCCGAGGAGAGGCCGGTTTCCAGGGCGAAGACATGCGGGCTGAGATCGCCGTAGCATTCCTCAATGGTGTCAAAGCCGGAGCGGGAGCCGAACAGGGAGAACCACGGCGTCCAGATGTGGGCCGGAACCAGAAAGCCCTCCGGCGCCTTTTCGAGCAGGATTTCGAGCAGGTCGCGGGAGTCGAGGCCCAGGATGGGGCGGCCGTCGGACTCGATATTGCCGATGCCGGCCAGGACGCTGTTGATCCGTTCCGCCGAGGCGAAATCGGGCACATAGAGCAGGTTGTGAACCTTGCGCACTGCGCCATGCCGTTTATAGATGCTGCTGATTTCGGCGGTGAGCAGGAAGCGGCTGGGAAGAGCAACTGGTGTCACCTGCGGCAGGGCCGGCGGGATCGCCTCATCCTTGAGCTTATAAAATCCCGGTTCGGCAGGGACAAGCTGCTCCTTGAGCTGACTGAACCAGCCGGGGTGGGTGAAGTCGCCGGTGCCGAGCAGATGGATGCCCTTGACCCTGGCCCAGGCGGCGAGGCCTTGCAGGTTGCCGGCCTTGCTGGTCGCCCGGGAGAAGGGGGAATGGATGTGAAGATCAGCGATATAGCGCATTTTTTCGTTGCCGTTTTGAAAGCATATTCCGCAAAATCTGTGGGCAGAGGGTCAGTGTTGTCCGGTTGGGAAATTGCAATATCAATTAAAACGTCCAAATCCCCCTCAATCCCCCTTTTTCAAAGGGGGAAGCATGAGTTTCCCTCCCCCTTGCTAAAGGGGAAGTATAAGTTTCCCCCCCTTTTTTTCGCAAAGGGGGGTTAGGGGGGATTTATTAAGCGGTGATACAGCATTTTACCCGGATGCAATTTCTTAACCGGACAGTGCAGGCAGAGGGTGATAAAAAAGAGGAGGTTGAGTCCACTCGTTGTTGTTCCCCACTTTGAAAAAGGGGGGCTAGGGGGGATTTGAATTTACTCTCATCCGTTCCTTCACTGTTTTATCTATTACTTCCAGCACCGCATCCGTCTCCAATAAAATCTGCCTATTATCAAAGCGCAATACACGCAAGCCTGATCCGGTCAATGCTGCATTACGTTCTTGGTCTTTGGTCTGATGTTCTTCTGCAAAATGTTGGCTTCCGTCGAGTTCGATCACCAGTTTCGCTGCCGGGCAATAAAAATCCACGACGAATGCGAACAATGGCTTTTGCCGATAAAACTGCACACCTTGTATCTGCTTGCGTCGAATGCGCTGCCATAGCACCTGTTCCGCATCGGTCATGTTGGTTCTGAGTGAGCGGGAGTTTTGCTTGAGTTTTAGGCTGTAGCGTTCCATAAATCTCAAAATCCCCCTCTGTCCCCCTTTTTCAAAGGGGGAAGCCATCATCAACCGCCATTTTTCTTAAAAAAGAGAAAAATCGACGTGAATCGATGAATCTTACACAGATTCTATCTTGCTGTCCACGCCCTATTTCTCTACGGAAAATGGGTGGCCTTCCTGTAGAAAAATCGCTATATATTGAGGACTGCATTCCGAATGATTTTAAAGAAAGGGAGCCAGAAAATGGTTGAACAGATAACAGACGTGGTGATTATCGGCGCGGGCCCGGCAGGGTTGCAGGCCGCCGTGCACGCGGTGCGGAAAAAGGCTTCGGTGCTTGTCTTGGGCCGCTTGGAAAACAGCAGTATTTACCGGGCCCATGTTGAGAATTATCTCTGCGTCGATGGCGTGACCGGCGGGGCGGAGCTGATGGGGATCGCCCTGGCCCAGGCAACCCGTTTTGGCGCGGAGGTGTGGCCGGAGGATGTCCTGCATCTTGACCAGGAAGGCGAGCGGTTCACGGTCAACGTGGAAAGCGGGCGGCGGGTTACGGCCCGGACCCTGATCCTGGCCACCGGCATTTCGCGCAAAAAGCTTAAGGTGCCGGGCGAGAAGGAGCTGCTGGGGCGTGGGGTCAGTTACTGTGTGGATTGCGACGCCAACTTTTATCGCAACGCCAGGGTGGCGGTGGCGGGCAACGAATCCGCCGCGGTGGACGGAGCCCTGACCCTTACCAGGTATGCCTCCGAGGTCCATCTGGTCTGCAAGGACATGGCGGTCACGAAAGAGCTTGGCGAAAAGCTGGCCGCCAGCTCCGTTGTGGTTCATAAGGGAGTATGGGTCAAGAAGATTCTTGGAGAAAAGGCGGTGAGCGGACTCCTGCTGGACAGCGGCGAGACCCTTGCGGTGGACGGGGTCTTTGTCGAACTCGGGGCCAAGGGGGCCATGGAGCTTGCCACCAGCATCGGCGTCATGCTCGACACGGAAACCTTCTCCTTTATCGAGACCAACAAGAAGCAGGAGACCAACATCCCCGGCATCTACGCGGCGGGCGACATCGCCGGGCCTCCCTGGCAGATGGCCAAGGCGGTGGGGGAAGGGTGCGTGGCCGGCTGGGAGGCCGCCAACCATGCCAACCGGCTCAAGCGTGCGCCGGAAAGCGCGTAGCGTGCCGGGTTTTTTGTCGATGGACTCCCCCGGGCAGTACATGGCAGTCGCCCTTGCCGAGGCGCGGCTTGCGGCGGCGCGGGGCGAGGTGCCCATCGGCGCGGTGCTGGTGGACAGCGCCGGACAGATCATCGCCCGGAACGGCAACCGCACCGTCGAGCTGTGCGACCCCGGAGCGCACGCGGAAATGCTGGTGCTGCGGCAGGCGGGCCGGTTGCAGGGCAATTACCGATTGCCCGGCACCACCCTCTATGTTACCCTTGAACCCTGCGTGATGTGCGCCGGCGCCCTGGTGCACGCCAGGGTGAGCCGCCTGGTCTATGGGGCCGTTGACCCCAAGGCCGGCGGGGTTGTCTCTCTTTTTCAGGTCGGGCAGGACACGCGGCTCAATCATCTGCTGGCCGTGGAAGGTGGCCTGCTGGCCGCAGAGAGCGCCACCCTGCTGCGGGATTTTTTCCGGAAGAGAAGGGGCGGGTAGGGGAAGGCAAAAGGCAAAAGACAGGGGCGGCTTCAGCCGCGATAATGTGCTTGAAACGGAGAGGTGCCGGAGTGGCCGAACGGGAGCGACTCGAAATCGCTTGACCTGGGAGACCAGGTCCGTGGGTTCGAATCCCACCCTCTCCGCCAGTGAGACAGCAGTGTATACATGTGGAGACGGGCGGTTATCTTGCTCAAACAACTTGCGGGATTTGAACGGGATTCCAGTGGCAACTGCAAAAAACAGAAGCATGGGGTTTCGGCAATTGAGGTCGAGAAGGTCTTCTTCAGTAAGCCGATTTCGTTACTCTTGATGCGATATCCTGCGTTTGGTGCTCAGGCTTGATGGTGGAATGGGTATTGCCAGCCATAGTCGCGGTAGTTGTTTCGTGGACAGTTACGGCCTGGGTGTGCAGCCAGGCCGAACATTTGCGGCTGGTTGACGCACCCAATCACCGTTCCTCGCATGTGCAGCCAACACCCCGCAGCGGCGGCCTGGGGATTGTTTCGGCGGGGCTGGTTTCCGGGGGCTGGCTTGTGTTGGAACAGGCCCCCGTCGATGCGCGGCTCTGTGTCGTGATCGCGCTTTCCCTGCTGATTGCCGTGGTGGGGCTGTGGGACGACATTCGCCCTCTGTCGGCCACGGTGCGTTTTGGTGTGCAAGTAGCCGTGTGCGGCGGCTTGCTGGTCGTGCTGGGCGATATGACGCCCGCCCTCAACCCTCTCTCTCTCACGGAGAAAGAGGGAGTTGCCTTCGGGGCCTGGATTTTCCCGGCGTTGTTGCTGCTGGCGGGTGTGTGGTGGATCAATCTGTTCAATTTCATGGATGGCATTGATGGCCTTGCCGGACAACAGGCGGTGTTCATGCTCGTTGCGGCTGCCGTTGGGGTCGCAATTGGGCACCCGGAGGCGATGTCGCACCCCGTTTGGTTATGGATGCTCTGTCTGGCCGCGGCCACTGTCGGATTCTTGTTCCTCAACTGGCCGCCGGCCCGGATTTTCATGGGCGATGTGGGCAGCACCTACCTTGCGTTCATGATTGTTTTTTTCAGTCTGGCCTCAGTATTTGCAGGTTGGCTGAGCTACCCGGTCTGGCTGATTCTGGCCGCGCTGTTTGTTACGGATGCAACAGTGACCTTGGTCAGGCGCATGGTGCAAGGCGAGCGCTGGCATGAGGCGCATCGAACCCATGCCTACCAGCGTCTGGCCAGGCGTTTGGGAGGGCATCGGCCGGTGACTTTTCTTGCGGCTGGGATTAATATCTTCTGGTTGGCGCCGCTGGCCTGGGTCTGTCTCGATTATCGTCCAGCATGGGAATGGTGGATGGTGGGGCTGGCCTATGCCCCCCTGGTTTCAGGGGTTGTCTTCGCAGGCGCCGGGAGGCGCGAACAGGATAACAGGAGCTCGCAGGAAACCGCATGAAATACCAGTTTCGTAAACTGAATTTTTGGATTGTGCTCGGGGTTGACCTGCTGCTGCTGGTCGCCGCGCATCTGCTGGCCTACGTAATTCGTTTCGATGGCGCTGTGCCCCAGGAACAGCGGGCCAACATCTCCGCCGTCCTCGGTTTTCTTCTTCCCGCCAAGCTGGTGCTGTTTCATTTCTTTGGGTTGTATCGCGGGATGTGGAGGTACACCTCCCTGGCGGACCTGCTGAACATCCTCAAGGCCTGCGTGGTTGCGGGGTTTATTACTTTGGGCGGCATTCTGTTGTTGAACCGTTTTGCGGGGTTTTCCAGGTCGGTCTTTGTGCTCGATGCTCTGTTGACCTTCCTTTTCATCGCCGGGTTTCGTATCAGCCTCAGGCTCTCTTGCCAGAATGCTTTCTGTCTGCCATTTTTTCGGGAGGATGCCAGCAAACGGCTGCGCCGCAAGCGGTTGCTCATCATCGGGGCCGGAGACGCGGCCGAGAAGGTGACGCGGGAAATCAACGACAACAAGGCCTTGCCCTACATGGTGGCCGGGTTTCTGGATGATCATGCCGCCAAGATCGGCCAGCGGATTCACGGTATTCCGGTTCTCGGCCCCATTGCGGATCTTTCGGAGTATGCGTTTAAAACCAAGGCCCAGGAGGTGCTCATTGCCATTCCCTCGGCCAGCCGTGACCAGATGCAGAGGATTGTCGAGCTGTGCCGGGCTTGCGAAATTCCGTTCAAGACCCTGCCGGGGCTGGGGGAGCTGATCAGCGATCGGGTTTCCATCAAGGCCATCCGGGATGTCTCGTACAAGGATCTCCTGGGTCGACCGCCGGTGCGGCTTGCGCTGCAGGAGATCGGTGGGATCCTGGCGGGGAGGACTATTCTCATTACCGGGGCCGGGGGTTCCATCGGCTCTGAACTGTGCCGTCAGATCGTCCGTTTCCAGCCCGGGAGTCTCATCCTCATGGACATCAGCGAACAGAATCTCTACCAGATCGAGATGGAGCTGCGTCACGAATACGGCTACCCTGACTACGTGGCGGTGCTCGGCAAGGTACAGGACAAGGCTTTGCTGGAGGCGCTGTTTCAGCAGTATCGACCGGTCGTGGTTTTTCATGCCGCAGCCTACAAGCATGTGCCCATGGTCGAGCGCAATCCCTGGGAGGGGGTGTACAACAATATCTTTGCCTCCAAGCGGTTGATGGAGGTTTCGGCGCGGTATGGGGTGGAGCGTTTTATCCTGATCTCCACCGACAAGGCGGTGCGGCCCACCAATGTCATGGGCGCCACCAAGCGGATGACCGAGATCCTCATGCAGGGTTTTTGCGAGAGGGGCAAGGACTCCGCGTCAGGAACCCGGTTCATGGCGGTGCGTTTCGGCAACGTCCTCGGTTCCTCGGGCTCGGTCATCCCCCTGTTCCGGCGGCAGATCGAGTTGGGCGGCCCGGTCACCGTCACCCACCCGGATATGACCCGCTACTTCATGTCCATCGAGGAGGCGAGCCAGCTTATTCTCCAGGCCGCGGCCATGGGCGAGGGCGGGGAGATTTTCATCCTGGAGATGGGGACGCCGGTGCGGATCGGTCAGATGGCCCGCGATTTGATCCAGCTCTGCGGCAAGGAGCCGGATACGGAGATCGAGATCAGGTACACCGGGCTTAGGCCCGGCGAAAAGATGTACGAGGAGTTGATCACCGAGGGCGAGGGGATCGTGAGCACCGGTCATGAGAAGATCATGGTGCTGCGCGGGAACGGCGCTTCCCTGGAGGGCTTGCAGGAATCGCTGGAAAACCTCAAGCAGTTCGCTTCAACCCATGACGCAGAGGGGATCAAAGCCGAGCTTGGCAAGGTGATCCCCGAGTACACATCCCAGGCCAGTGAATCCGTCCTGCCTAATTCCGAGTTGTTTTCAAGGTGACCTCTCCGTTCGTCCCGAGCCTGTCGAAGGGCGGCATAAACGCCGTTAACACTGCCGCCATCTTGATGGCAAACCGGAATAAGGGGTGAGCGTTGCTTTCGGCAGGGCATCTTTCCGGAATCGTTGATAAAGTTATCGAATGAGGCTGGTATCTTGTCCTCTTGGCCATTTTGTTCTTTGCAAGAGGGAACAGGTATTGTAAAGTGGTGCCCCATCGGCCAGCGTGCCTGTGTGTCCTGAAAACGCTGGAGAGGTGACCGAGTGGCTTAAGGTGCACGCCTGGAACGCGTGTGTACGAGAGTACCGTGGGTTCGAATCCCACCTTCTCCGCCAGATATTTTCCGGTTTGATAGCCGGGTCCTGCGCAACAGAGACTTGCGAACCCCGCCAGGTCCGGGAGGAAGCAACGGTAGTGAGTTACTCTGTGTGCCGCAGGGGCGCCTGGCTATCATTTTTTTATAAATGTTCAGCAGCACCACATCTGCTTTGTCATCGGTTGATTCGCATACTGAAGTATAGCGAATCAGCCTCTTTCGCGCATCTGTGGCAGCAGTGAAGCGGCGCTGCTGAACATTTATATTTCTTGGTTGATGTGATCTATTAGGCATCAATCTGGATTGTTACATTTTTTACGCCTCCGGGAGGCGGCCTGGGTGTCCAGACCTTCGCCACCCCCTTCCATTTCCCCAGAAACACCGGTGTCTGACACCTGAGGACTGAAAATGTCCTACCTGGTTTTAGCCAGAAAATGGCGTCCCCAGAATTTTGCTGAGGTTGTCGGTCAGCAGGCCGTGGTGCGCACCTTGCGCAATGCGCTCACCCGCAACCGGGTGGCCCATGCCATGCTTTTTTCCGGGGTGCGCGGGGTTGGCAAAACCACCCTGGCGAGACTCATGGCCAAGGCGCTCAACTGCCGGCAGGGCGAGCCGGACGTGCCCTGCAACCAGTGTGAGTCATGCATGGAGATCATGGCCGGCAACGCCATGGATCTGCATGAGATCGACGGCGCCTCCAATCGCGGCATCCAGGAGATCCGCGAGCTCAAGGAAAACATCCGCTTTTTCCCCGCCAAGGGGCGCTACAAGATCATCATCATCGATGAAGTGCACATGCTCACCACCGAGGCCTTCAACGCCCTGTTGAAGACCCTGGAAGAGCCCCCGGCCCACGTCTATTTCATGTTCGCCACCACCGAGCTGCACAAGATCCCGATCACCATCCTCTCCCGTTGTCAGCGCTATGAGCTCAAGCGTGTTCCCTTTGCCGAGCTGGTTGCGTTTTTTGCCAGGATCGCCGGGGCGGAAAAGGTTGCTATTTCCCAGCCTGCCCTGGAGATGATCGGTCGGGAGGCTGAAGGCAGTGTGCGGGACGGCTTGAGTCTTCTTGATCAGATCTTTTCCTTTGGCGGAGAGGAGATCAGCGATGGGGATGTGGCGGAGGTCCTGGGCCTGGTTGACCGCCGGATCTATGAAAATCTGGCCCGGGCGCTCCTGGCTGCTGATCTGGCCGCATGCCTTGATATCTTTGCGCAGAGCCATGCCGCAGGCATGGACCTCAAGCGTTTTGCCAACGATCTGCTGGGATTTTTCCGGGCCTTGCTGATTGCCAAGGTCAAGGCCAGGCCCGAGGAACTGCTGGATCTTTCCGACCAGGAGCTTGCGGCCATCAAGGATATTGCCGCGGGCGCCAGCCAGGAAACACTCTACCAGTATTTTTCCCTGCTGTTGAAGGGAAGCGAGGAGATGCAGTACTCGTCCCGCCCCCGCCTTGCGCTGGAGATGGCCTTTGTCCGGGCAACCCAGGCCGGCCAGATCGTGCCGGCGGCCGCCCTGCTGGCCCATCTTGACGGATTGCTGGCCGGAGCCGTCCCCCTGCCGCAGAGTGCAGGGAGGCCGGGTTCCCCGTTGATTTTCACGGCGGAACCGGAGCCAGCCGCGCCCAGGTCTATGCCCCGGTCATCGGTATCCGCCCCTTTTTCCGGAGCGCTGCCGGAACAAAAAAAAAATGAAATAGCGGACACGCCAAGGCCCTTGCCGGAGCAAGGCGGGCAATCGCCTTCTGCGACAACCGCTCCCCCTCCTGGTCGGGAGGTAAAAAGACACTGGGAGGCATTTATTGAGTATGTCAAGGAGCGTAAGCGCTGGATGGCTCCTGTGCTGCAACTGTGCGCCATGGCCCGTGACGAAGGGGGCGAGCTGGTCCTGAAGTTTGATGACCCCTCCGACTGCAAGCTGTTGCAGGAGCATGACAATCTGAAGCTCCTGCAGGCCTTTGCCCTGGATTTTTTCCAGCATGATTTCCGGGTCGTTTTCAAGGTGCGCGGCGCACAACAGGCAGCCGAGGATGGCGGGGGCGATGAGGCGGAGAGCCTTCTTGCCGAGCGGCGGGTTCTGGCCAATGACCCCATGGTGCAGATGGCCACCGAGATTTTTGGCGGCCAGGTCGGCAGTATCCGGACCGGGCCCAGGTAAAAGGCGGAAGGTAAAAGGTAAAAGGCGAAAGGACAGCGGGGGCAGGCAGCCGCTCCTGCTGTCGGCGCAGTGTGTCGGAAAGTCAATGCCGGAGATATGCGGATGGATATGAAACAGATGGTGAAACAGGCGCAGCAGTTCCAGCAACGCCTGACGGAGATGCAGGGGGAGTTGGCGGGCAGGCAGGTCAGCGCCTCGGTGGGCGGCGGCATGGTGAGCGCCACGGTGAATGGCAGGCATGAGCTCGTCAGCCTGACCATTGACAAGGAAGTGGTGGACCCGGCGGACCCGCAAATGCTCCAGGACCTTGTGGTCTCCGCGGTGAATGAGGCCATGCGCAAGGCCCAGGCGATGAGCGAGGCCGAGATGGCCAAGCTCACCGGCGGCATCAAGATTCCTGGAATGTTTTAAGGTGAAAGTTTAAAGGCGAGTCTCTTGAAAAAATCCTACGATGTGCAATTGCCGTCATTCCGGCGAAAGCCGGAGGTAAGCGAGCTACGCGAGACTCCGATCCAGTAGTTTCTGGAGGTTGTGTCAAATCTGGACCCCGGTCTTCGCCGGGGTGACGACTTTCGCAAGAGGCTCAGGTGCAAGGTGAAAAAATGAAGAGTGTAACATCTCGTTTGTACGTTCCTTTAACCTTTAACCTTGAGCCTTTTTTTATATGAACGTCGTTCCTCCGGCCCTGAGCCGTCTCATTGCAGACCTGAACCGTCTGCCGGGGATCGGCATGAAAACCGCGACCCGGCTGGCGCTCCATATCCTGCGGCGGCCCGCCAGCGAGGCCCAGAGTCTGGCCAGGGATCTGGGGGAACTGCACCGGAGTATCAGGCTGTGCAGTGGCTGTTTTGCCTTTGCCGAAAGCGATCCCTGCGCCATCTGTCAAGACTCCGGACGTGATGGGGGGCTGGTCTGCGTGGTGGAGGAATCCGCGGACCTCATGGCCATCGAGAAAACCGGGGCCTTCAAGGGCAAGTATCATATTCTCCATGGGGTTCTTTCTCCCATGGACGGGATCGGTCCTGAGGAAATCAAGGCCGATGCCCTGCTGGAGCGAGTCCGGAAGCAGCAGGTGCGGGAGGTGCTGATCGCCACCAGTTCCACGGTGCCGGGGGAGGCGACGGCCGCCTATCTCATCAAGCGGTTGCAGGAGGCCGCGGTCAAAGTGACCAGGCTGGCCTGCGGGATTCCCATGGGCATGGACATCAAGTATGCCGATGAGCTCACGCTCAGCCGGGCCATTGAATCCCGGAAGGACACTTTTTCCTAGGGTGAGAGTTGTGTCTGGGCAGGGAGATTTGCCTGCTTTTTTTCGTGGCTGACGGCAGGCAGGGTAAACTATTTGTCCTTGACACCCGGGTGAATTGTTGGTATTTGGTTGCCGTTTGGAAGATTTGTCTTAAGAAACAACGGACTGTCGCCATGGGCGGCGTGCTCTTTGTTTTTTTTAGGCGCGTAGCTCAGTTGGTTAGAGCGCTTGCCCGACACGCAAGAGGTCGGCGGTTCGAATCCGCCCGCGCCTACCAGAGAACCTTCACGATATCTTGGCGTCGCGAGGCTTCGCAGAGAGTATTTTTTTTGCTGGGCCCTATTGTGCAGGCAGATTGACCCCGGTCAATGTGCTTGTTTTTGTTTGTGCATTTGCGGAAAGGCTGATCCAACAACCATGACGGAAATATCCCTCACCCTTCCTTCCGGGGAGCAGAAAACGGTCCCTGCGGGGATCACGGTGGCCGAGTCTCTGAAAGAGCTGGTTTCCAACAAGGAGCGCAAGCAGACCATCGCCGCCCGGTTGGATGACAGACTGGTGGATCTTTCCACACCCATCGAAGCCGATGCGGCCTTTGCGCCCATAACCGTTGACAGCCCCGAGGCATTGGAAATTCTACGGCACAGCGCGGCCCATGTCATGGCCGAGGCTGTTGTTGCCCTGTTCGGCAAGGAGGTGCAGGTTGCCATCGGGCCGGCCATCGCCGATGGATTCTACTATGATTTTGACCGCGCGGAGCCGTTTACCCCTGACGATCTTGAGCGGATTGAAGCAAAAATGCAGGAGCTTGTCGCTGTGGCCGCTCCTTTTTGCCGGGAGACCATGTCTGCCGCCCAGGCGATTGAACTTTTTGAAAAGAGTGGTCAGTCCTACAAGGTTGAGTTGCTAAAGGATCTGGCCGCTGAGACCGTGTCGCTTTACAGGCAGGGAGATTTTGTTGATCTCTGCCGTGGCCCGCACCTGCCGCATGCGGGCTGGCTGAAGGCCTTCAAGGTTGTCAAGCTGGCCGGCGCCTACTGGCGTGGCGATGAAAACCGGAAGATGCTCCAGCGGATCTATGGCACGGCGTTTTTTGACGCCAAGGATCTGAAGGGTTATCTCCTTCAGCTGGAAGAGGCAAAGAAACGCGATCACCGGAAGCTTGGCAAGGAACTGGAGTTGTTTGCCGTTTCCGATCAGGTCGGACCGGGCCTGATCCTCTGGCAGCCCAAGGGCGCTCTGCTCCGGAAGATCATCGAGGACCACTGGCGCGAGGAACATTACAGAAACGGCTACGAGCTGCTGTTCACCCCGCACATTGCCAGGCGCGACATGTGGCAGACCAGCGGCCATCTCGATTTTTATGGGGAGAACATGTTTTCCGCCATGGAGATCGAGGAGGTGAGCTATCAGCTCAAGCCGATGAATTGCCCGTTTCATATCGCCATCTATAATACGCGCAAGCGCAGCTACCGGGAGTTTCCCCTGCGCTGGTGCGAGCTGGGCACGGTGTACCGTTTCGAGAAAACCGGCGCCCTGCATGGGTTGATGCGGGTTCGCGGCTTTACCCAGGACGATGCCCATATCTTCTGCCGGCCCGACCATCTGGAAGAGGAGATCTTCAATATCCTTGACCTGAACCTGCACATCCTCAAGACCTTCGGGTTTGAGAACTATGATATCTACCTCTCCACCAGGCCGGAGAAGTACGTGGGCAATGACGAACATTGGGAGCAGGCCACCACCGCCCTGAAGCTGGCCCTGGAGAAAAAGGGTCTGGCCTACGAGATTGACCCCGGCGAAGGGGTGTTTTACGGGCCGAAGATCGATATCAAGATCAAGGATGTTTTGGGGCGGAGCTGGCAGTGCTCCACCATCCAGGTGGATTTCAACCTGCCCGAACGTTTCGGGATGACCTATACCGGGGAAGACGGCAAGGAGCATCAGCCGATCATGATCCATCGGGCGCTCATGGGCTCGCTGGAGCGTTTCTTCGGGGTGCTCATCGAGCATTATGCCGGAGCCTTTCCGGTGTGGCTTGCTCCGGCCCAAGCCAGGATCATGAATATCACCGACGCACAGACCGGTTATGCGGAGGAGGTGTATGCCCAGTTGCGCCGGGCCGGAGTGCGGGTTGAAAAGGATATCCGCAACGAAAAGCTCAATTACAAGATCCGTGAAGCCCAGATGCAGAAGATTCCGTACATGCTGATCATCGGCGACAAGGAAGTGGAAGCACGCCAGGTCACGGTGCGGCTGCGCAACGGCGATAACCTGCCGGCCATGTCAATCCCCGAGTTTACGGCGCTGATTGCCGGGGAAAACGAAGCCGGCCGAACTGGCGCTTGCAATAGCTAGGTGGTTCAGGGTATTATGATATATTTCAGCGTGCGGATGCGCAGCATCGTGTGCGGTGTTTTAAGAATCAGGTGTGCGGAGGTATGAGTATCAAAGGGAAAAAAGTTGGCGACCGACCAGAGCGGGAAGTGCGGGCCAGAATCAACCAGGAGATTGATTGCAAGGAAGTCCGTCTCATTGATGAGGAAGGGAAACAGGTAGGGGTTGTGCCTGTCCGCGAAGCTCTGGCAAGGTCCGAAGCGGCAGGGCTGGATCTTGTTGAGCTGTCGGCTGCGGCCGATCCTCCGGTCTGCCGGATCATGGATTTTGGAAAATTTCGTTACGAGCAGAGCAAGAAACAGCAGGAAGCCAAGAAGAAACAGACGGTTATCGAGGTCAAGGAAATCAAGCTCCGGCCCAAGACCGAAAAGCATGATCTCGAATTCAAGATCAAGAATATCAAGAAGTTTCTGCAGCAGAAGAACAAGGTGAAGATCACCCTGCGTTTCCGTGGCCGCGAGATCGTCTATGCCGACACCCTCGGCATGGAGGTCATGAACAAGGTGGTCGAGGAGTTGAAGGAAGACGCGGTTATCCTGCAGCCTCCCAAGATGGAAGGGCGGCAGATGGCCATGTTTGTAGGACCGAAATAACGTAACCGTCCAGCAGCACCGCATCTGCTTCGCAGTCTCGCTGCGCTCGCTTAGCTGTCATCGGCTTGGTCCGCATGCCATGTGTATAGCGGGCAGGCCTCTTGGTCGGCACTGCTGCTGCCGCCGATGATTGACAGACACGCGCATCTGCGGCAGCAGCGAAGCGGCGCTGCTGAACGGTTACAATTGGGATGTTTAAGCCTTTTTTTGGGTTTTAGCTGAATAGTTACAAAGGGAGAACACCATGCCGAAGATGAAAACAAACAGAGGGGCTGCCAAGCGGTTCAAGTGTACCGGCACCGGCAAGATTGTCCGCCGCAAGGCCTTTACCAGCCATATCCTCACCAAGAAGAGCACCAAGCGGAAAAGAAATTTGCGACAGGCCGGGATTGTTGACGACACCAATCTCAAGGGGATCAAGCGTCTGTTGCCCTATCTGTAAAAAAACGGCAGGATTGACAGTTCGCCCCAAGACCATATACCAGTGTAAAAACTGCCGACGTCCAGAAAACGTCGGAGAATGTCAATAAGGAGAAGTACGATGCCTCGCGTAACACGTGGATTTAAAGCGCGCCGGAGAAGAAAAAAGGTTTTGAAGTTGGCCAGTGGCTTTATCGGTGGCCGGAACAGCCTGTACAGAACGGCAACGGAAGCCGTGGACCGGGCTCTGTGCTATGCCTACCGGGACCGTCGCCAGAAGAAGCGCGATTTCAGGAAATTGTGGATTGTGCGGATCGGCGCGGCTGCCCATGAAAACGGCAGCACGTACAGCCGGATGATGGGCGGCCTGAAGAAAGTGAATGTGGAGCTGGACCGCAAGGTTCTCGCCAATCTGGCGGTTCTTGATCCGGGGGCCTTTACCCAGGTTGCCAAGCTGGCTGGCGTTAGCAACTGATTGTTGCCGTGCCCTCCGCCATGCCCAGCATGCACGAAGAGCTTCTTCGCCTGAAAGCCGCTGCCGGTGAAGAGCTCGCCGCAATCTCCCGGATCGGCGAACTCGAGCCGTTTAGGGTCAAATATCTGGGCCGGAAAGGGGAGTTTACCCTTGTTCTGCGGCAATTGGGCCAGGCCCCTCCGGGGGAGCGCCCACGGCTCGGACAACTGGCAAACGAGATAAAGCAGGAGCTGGAATCTGCTTTTGTCGAGCGGGAAGCCCGGCTTGCCGAGGCTGGCGCCGGCGCAACCCAGGCCAGCCTCGATCTGACTCTGCCCGGGCGGACAACGCCTTTTGGCAAGTTGCATCCGGTGACTCAGGTTATGGCTGCGGTCTGCGCCATCTTCGAGGGCTTAGGCTTTGCGGTGGCCGAGGGACCGGATGTCGAGGTCGATTTCTATAATTTCGAGGCCTTGAACATCCCGCCGCATCACCCGGCCCGGGCCATGCACGACACCTTCTATATCAGCGACAGCCTGCTGCTCAGAACCCATACCTCGCCCATGCAGGCCAGGATCATGGAGAAGGAGCAGCCGCCTCTGCGGATGATCGCGCCGGGCAAGGTCTACCGCTGCGATTCGGACATTACCCATACCCCCATGTTCCATCAGGTGGAAGGGTTTCTTGTTGACCGTCACATCTCTTTTGCCGACCTCAAGGGCGTGCTTTCGGTGTTCATCACCAGGATGTTCGCTGAAAATACCCCCATCCGTTTTCGCCCCAGTTTTTTTCCCTTTACCGAGCCCAGCGCCGAGGTGGATATCGGCTGTGTGATCTGTGGCGGCAAGGGCTGCCGGGTGTGCAAACACACCGGCTGGCTTGAGATTTTAGGCGCCGGGATGATCGACCCGGAGGTCTTTAAAAAGGTCGGCTATGATCCGGAAGAGTACAGCGGCTTTGCCTTTGGCCTTGGGATCGAGCGGATTGCCATGTTGAAGTACGGCATCACCGATATCCGGCTTTTCTACGAAAACGACCTGCGTTTTCTTTCCCAGTTCTAGGAGCCGTTACGGAATAACCATTGCCGTGGCCGCTGATGCTGCCACGGCTCTTTGGGCTGTTAACACTGCTGCCGTTTTTGTTACAACGGCTTAAGCCCTTCAGGGGCGACGACCATAAGACACGATCCATGAAGTTTACGCTCAACTGGCTGCGCGAATATATTGACACGGACCTGGAACCGGCGCGGATTGCCGACCACCTCACCATGCTTGGTCTTGAGGTGGACGCCTGTGTGCCGTGTTATCCGGAGCTGACCGGGGTTGTGGTGGCGAGGATCGAAACGGTTCAACCCCATCCCAACGCGGACAAGCTGGTGCTCTGTGACGTTACCGTGGGCCAGGAGCTGAAAAGGGTGGTGTGCGGCGCTCCCAACGCGCGCGCCGGACTGGTCACGGCCCTTGCCTTGCCCGGCGCGGTTTTGCCTGGGGGATTCACCATCAAACCGGCAAAGATTCGCGGGGAGGAGTCCTGCGGCATGCTCTGTTCGGCCAAGGAGCTTGGGATCACCGAGGACCAGGCCGGGATCATGGAGCTGGCCGCGGATCTCCAGCCGGGGCAGGAACTCAGCCAGGCCCTGGGTCTGGTGGATACCATGATTGAGGTCGATCTCACCCCGAACCGGCCCGATTGTGCCAGTGTGTTGGGGATTGCCCGGGAGGTGGGCGGGGTGATCGGCAAGCGGATCAAGCCGCCGGTGGTGGTTCCCCCTGTGCTGACCGGCGAGAATCTGCCCTTCAGCGTGGAGGTGGAATCCGGTGGTGATTGCCCGCGCTATGCCGCCCGGCTTGTCAAGAATGTAAAAATCGGGCCTTCGCCCTGGTGGCTGCAGCAGCGATTGCTGGCCGTGGGCATGCGTCCGATCAGCAACATCGTCGATATTACCAATTTTGTCATGCTGGAATACGGCCAACCCCTGCACGCCTTTGATTTCAACAAGCTGGCCGGGGGCAGGATCGTGGTCCGGCGGGCGAGGCCTGGCGAGACGCTTGCCACCCTGGACGGGAGCGAACACCAGCTTGACAATCAGATGCTGATGATCTGCGATGCCGAGAGGCCGGTGGCCGTGGCCGGGATCATGGGCGGGGCCAATTCCGAGGTTGACGCCCAGACCTGCGACATTCTTCTGGAAAGCGCCTGTTTTGCCGCCATCGGCATCCGGCGCACCGCGGGCAGGCTCAACATGAGCACGGAGGCGTCCTACCGTTTCGAGCGGGGCGTTGATCCGCAAGGCGTGCCCATGGCCATGGAGCGGGCGGTTCAGCTCATGGCCGCCCTGGCCGGCGGGGAGATTGTCGCGGGCGGCGTTGATTACCGGGACGGGGTTGTCGCCCCGGCGCCCATCACTCTGCGGGGAAAGCGGACGCGCGCCCTGCTGGGCATGGATCTTGATCTTGCCCGGATTGGTGGCGCCCTGACCGGCATTGAAATTGAAGTGGAAAAGATTGATGACGATACCCTGCGGGTGACGCCCCCGAGTTTCCGGGTTGATCTTGAGCGGGAGGTTGACCTCATTGAAGAGGTTGCCCGGATCGTGGGCTACAACCTGCTGCCCACCACCCTGCCCATGGTGCCCATGAGTTTTTCCGAGCCCGATGCTCTCCGGGAGCTGCGAAAAAAGGTGGCCCAGACCCTTATTGCCCTCGGGTTTTATGAGGCAATCAACTACAGTTTCGTGGCTCCGCAGCATCATGATCTGCTGGGTCTGGCTGCGGACGACGCCAGGCGGCAGACCGTGCATCTGTTAAACCCTCTGGCGGAAGATCAGAGTGTTTTGCGGACCACGCTTTTGCCCGGGCTTCTTGAAAACCTGCGGCGCAATGTGAATCACCAGAGCCATGATGTCCGGCTTTTTGAAGTAGGCAAGGTCTTTCGCCCCCAGGGGAGCCGGCAGCCCGAGGAGCCTTTTCGTCTGGCCGCGGTTATTTCCGGACGCCGGAACCCGGGGGCGCCCGTGCTCCATGCCGGGGAAACCCCGGCGGACATCTTCGATGTCAAAGGGGTTATGGCGCAGATTCTTGACCGTCTGCGGCTTGGCGCGGCAATCGCCTGCCAGGCGGGCGTTACTAGGCAGGAACTTCCCTTTGCCGAACCGGGCAGTGTCCTGGCCGTCATGGGAGGGGAGAAAATCTTGGGCTGGTGCGGGGCTTTCAGCCAGAAAACCCTGAAGGGTTTTGGCATCAAGCAGCAGGCCTTCTTTGTGGATCTTGATCTTGCCGCGCTCGGCGGTTTTTCGCCCCAGGCAAAGACCTTTGCTCCGTTGCCCAAGTTTCCCTTTGTGAAATGGGACATGGCCCTCATCGTGCCGGAGGGGGTTGCCGCCGGGGAAATGCTTTCCGCCATTCATGGTTGCGGGGAGAGGCTCATCGAACAGGCTGAAATTTTTGATGTATTCCAGGGGAAGAATATTGAGGCCGGAAAAAAGAGTGTCGCAATTTCCATCACCTATCGGGCGCTTGATCGAACCCTGGATGACGAAACAGTTGGCAAGGTCCACCAAAAAATTATCGAGATGATGATTTCCCGTTTTAACGGTCAGTTACGTGAGGCATAATAGATGAAACGATCCAACCTTACCAGAAAAGAACTCTCGCAGACCATCAACGAGAAGATGGGCTTTTCGCAGCGGAGCGCCGGAGAAATGGTTGATGCTGTTTTTGATGCGCTCAAGAAAACCCTGCTGCAGGGCGAGGCCATCAAAATCGTGCAGTTCGGCACCTTCA
The DNA here is from genome assembly GCA_021822005.1 of Deltaproteobacteria bacterium. Taxonomy (GTDB): domain Bacteria; phylum Desulfobacterota; class Desulfobulbia; order Desulfobulbales; family Desulfurivibrionaceae; genus Thiovibrio. The sequence goes on from JAJZSH010000004.1 coordinate 25,451, forward strand.
CCGTGCGGAAGAAATCCTCGCGGGTGGGACGCAACCCCCGGACCGGCGAAACCATGGAGATCTCCAGGCGGCACATGGTATCCTTCAGGCCCAGCAAGGTGGTTCGGGAGAATTTGAACAAGGAATAAAGGAACAGTGTGACCAAAACATCTTGCCAGAGTTTTGACGAGGGTCAAGGAACAGCAGGCGCCAGCCTGCCGGAGATTCCTGACAAGCGGTACTTCAAGATTGGCGAGGTGTGCGCGATAACCGGGGTGAAGCAGCATGTGCTCCGGTACTGGGAGTCGGAATTCAGGATCCTCCACCCGCAGCGGGCTCAGTCCAAACAGCGGCTCTATCGCCGGGCGGACGTGGAAACGGTCCTGGCGATCAAAAGGCTGCTCAAGGACGACGGCTTTACCATCAGCGGCGCCCAAAAAGCCCTGGCAAGGGATGGCGGCGGGCAGGAGCAGGACGCCATAGCGCCCGAAGCGGAGCAGGAGCTGCCAGGGAAACCGGCGGATATTTTTGTGCAGGTCAAGGCGGAGTTGCTGGCTCTGCAGAAAATTCTCGAGGAATAACGGTCGTTGGGGTGAGTCCAGCTTGACAGGCGCCCCGGGCCATGCTAAATAGTGCCCATCCGGAAACGGCCCTTTCGCCCGATTGCCGCGTTGCTCAGTCGCCGAAAAATGCTCACGTACCCTATGTACGCTCCGCTTTTTCGTCTCCCCTCGCGCCTTGCTCTCGAACGAAATTGCTCGTTTCCGGACGGACACTAAATATGGCCAACCTGTTGAGTGGAGATATATTTTTGTCGGGATGTAGCGCAGTCTGGTAGCGCACTTGAATGGGGTTCAAGGGGCCGGAGGTTCGAATCCTCTCATCCCGACCAGTAATAGCAAGGAGTTACGATTTTAGAATCGTAGCTCCTTTTTCATTTGTCCAGCTTTTGTCCAGCTTTTAAGAGCAGCGCAGAAATCAATTCGGGGCTTTTGGCCTTTATAATCTCATCAAATTTAATTGTCCTGCCTGTCTCTCGTTCTGTCCTCCTAATCAGCGTCCAGCACGTTTCATTCCACTTTGAAAAAATTAGATCCTGTAGGATGCGGGCGGGTGGTTGTCCTGTCCACTCCGAGAGCTGGTAGAGCTCATCAGCGGTTTTGCCGTCTAGCGTGACGGATATACTTTTTTTCCGGTCACGATTCCGGGTTTGGCGGATTGCGCCATGAAGCCGGCGGCGTTGTGCCGCGCTGAAAAATAGATCGACAACGCTCTGGAGGTCTGCTGGGGAGGATGCCCCTCTGAGTGCCTGGGCTGCCTCGGGGGGCAGCTCGAGCAAATGACGGCCAATCCAGCCCTCTGCGGCTAAGTGATCCTCTTCGCTGATCTCATATCGCGGTCTTCCCATTTCCTTTCCTTTACGTTCGCACTCAATTTGTTACACCATAACATAAAAAGCAAAACCCGCCAACACGAAGGGATTCCAGCGGTAAAGTTTTTATGCTGACCATAACATACTGAAATAATTAAAAAAGTATTGCAGCGGCAGAAAAATGAAAGCAAAATCAAGGGAAACCAAGGCGGTTTGTGCAATCGCTTGAAAGAATCTGAAGGGAGAAAACGGCATGCAAAAAATATTGAGGAAAAAGGAGGTCAGGGAAATAACTGGTCTGAGCGACACGACCCTCTGGCGGCTTGAGCGCGCGAGTAAATTCCCGAGGAGACTTCGGCTTGGCGCCGGCGCAATCGGCTGGCTGCAAGAAGAGGTTGAGGGCTGGATTGAGGAAAAAGCGGCCGAGCGTGGGGCGGCCTAAAAATGGTTTTCGGTGGCCAACGACAAATAGATACCAGATCGGCGGCTAAGCTTGTGGCGTCTTTGGTGGGCCATGACAATGTCATCAGCCTTTCCCGTTTGATACTAAAATTATTGGGCGGGGACTACCCTGCTGCAGTCTTGCTCTGTCAATCAATATATTGGCAGAGCAAGGTGGAAGCGGGGAAGGGAGGCACGAAAGACGGTTATTTTTGGAAATCGATGGCCGACTGGCATAGGGAAACAGCTCTTAGCGAGTATCAAGTCCGATCTGCCACTAAACGTCTGTTGAAAGCCGGATTTTTGAAGACCACGGTCAGAAAGGCATGGTCAGATCAGTCCCGTGACATGGTGCCCACCGTGCATTACCTCGTTTATATGGATAATATATTAGAATCATTGCTTTCTTTAGTTTCCGCAGATTCAATTCCGAAAAAAATCAATTTTCAAATCAAAGAAAAGTGCAGAATCGACTCCGAGGAAATTGATGCGACTTTATATACAGAGACTACTAAAAAAACAAAAACTACCACCACCCTCTCCCCCTCATCATTTCCTGTAGCCCGGCTGAAGCCGGCGGCCCAAGACGCCGGTGGTGGTAGTGAGGATGTGAAAGAGTACATCAGGCTTGCCGCTGAAGATTACTGCCGAAGCAAAAATCTTGGACCTGAAGGGCTGGCCGGGACAATCAACTCGATACAGAAACGGCTGGCATCCCAGGGAGGCATGACAGAGATTGATCAACAGCAGCTCTCGGCCTTCCGTAAGAGAAAGCAGGAGGTCCAGGTTATGCGAGCCCGGAGGGCCGTCCATGCAGAAATCATCCACCTGCCTTTGCCTGATGAGCCGCCTGTTTGGCGGCAGGCCAAAGAACATTTGCGGGACACCCTGCCCACCGACACTTACTTCCTGTGGATCGAACCCTTGATCTGCATAGCTCAAGAGGGCAACACCCTGGATCTGGCCGGTACGGACCCGTATTTCTGCTCTTGGGTCAAAAATAACTGCCTGGCGGATATTCAGGACGCCTTGCAGGATGTAGGCCTGATGGGCGCCAAGGTGCGGCTGACAGTGGCCGTGGTTGACGCCGTGGAGATGCGGTGATGGTTTTACTCTGTCCAGGCTGAACATGACCATGGCCAGCCTCGGCCTGATAGAGAAAAATGTCATCAAGGGTAGTAGTGGCGAAGATAACACGATCCGACCAAAAGCGGCCCGGGCGGGAGTAGTGTTCAGTCGTCATGATCACATGGTGGCAGGGAGCGAGAGCTAACTTTCTTCCAGAAAGTTTTATTCCCGCCCTCGCCCCAGCGAGGGTTTCGGGTGACTTGACTCCCTTCGGTCGTAGCTTAAAAATGTTAGGGGTTTCTGCATGAATACCGAAAACAAAAAAAGAAAATATGGACCCACCCCGAAGCCGGCGTCAGAGCTGCGAAGGATAAGAGTTTCTTCTTTTTTCACCAAGGGAGAATTCGAGGAACTTTTACGCCGATCCGCCGGCGCAAACCCCCCTGCGTTTTTGCGCAAAGCAGCGTTGGGGACACTGGAATCGCGAGTGCCAGAGATCAATAAAAAGGCTTGGGAGTCGTTGGCCAGAGCGTCGGCAAACCTTAATCAAATTGCCGCATCCCTGAACACGATGTGGCAGGAAGGTGTACTTCCTGGGCTACCTGAAATCGAAAACATAAAAATAGAGCTAGCTGATTTCAGAAATCAAATTTTAGGGATCTCAATTTCCCTTAGGTGAGAGGAAGCGGCAAATGAAAGCGATGAAAAATGTGAGCCGCGGCAAAGGATTCCGAGGTTGCCTCGATTATGTTTTTCTGCGAGATGAAAAGGCACGTCGAGCCGGAAAGAAGCCCGGAATCTTGATCGGCGGAAACATGTCAGGGCATGATCCGCGGACACTGGCCGCAGAATTTGGCATAACCCGTAAAGTTTTAACCAAACGAAAAATTGAAAAACCTGTTTGGCATCAAACCTTGAGATTACCTGCCGGAGAAAAATTACCCACTGAAAAGTGGATTGAAATCGCCGATGAATATATGTCGCTGATGGGGTTCACAGGCCTGCACATGCGGTCTTATGTGCTCCATGATGATGAAGATGGTCAACACATTCATATCGTTGCAAGTCGAGTGGGACTAGATGCTGATGTCTATAAGGGGCAAAACGATAATTACAGATCCACAAATATCGTACGTGGACTTGAAAAAAAGCATGGGTTGCGGGTGACATCTGAAGAAAAAAGGGACAAGGCGCAGCCCAGCAAAAATGAACTTGAAAAAGCTTTACGTACAGGCAAGCAGCCGCCCAAAATGGTGATCCAGAACACTATCGATCAGATCATGGCCTGTGGTTCGCTTGGTACCTCTGATTTTGTATTTCTCTTAGGCGAATACGAGATAACCGCCAAAGCCAATATCGCGTCAACAGGCAAACTCAGTGGCTTTTCTTTCTCTTTGGCCAGCCACACCGACAAGTCCGGCCAACCTATTTTTTTTAAAGGTAGCACACTAGGCAAGGCATTCACTGCTACAGGCCTGGAGTCACGCGGCCTTCAGTACAACCCAATCAGGGACATGCCAATACTCACCGGCCGCCACCCCCAGGCTGCACCAGATTATTCCGGTGCCCCGAAGATCCGAAAGAAAAACGGCGGCCGCGAGTTTTCCCTGATTGTTTTTATGCGTTTCGAGCCCTCCCCGGGCGGCCAGCTTTATCGCTGGCAATCCGGCGCTCCGGCGTTCATCGATCGGGGGAACGAAATCATTTGTGTAGGGAAAGCCACTGGCGCCAAGGTAAGGGGCATGCTAGACCTTGCCCGCGAAAAAGGTTGGTCACGAATTGAGCTATCCGGCCCGCGAGAGTTCCAGATGGCAGCCGCCAGGGAAGCCGCAATCCGGGGTATTTCTGTGTCGGGCGATAACAAAGAAATTCAAGAAATTTGGAGGCAAGAATATGACCGAACAGCAGATGCACGCAATGGTCTGGGGATCGATGAGCAAAACGTCGGAGATTCTGACCTGCGGCGGGAGGACGTAATCGATGGAATCGAAACTCGCCCAAGTTCAACGATTACCACCACCCCCGAAGCCTCCGATACTGCACGAAATAGAGCAAGCGAGACAGGAGATCCAGGGGCTCCGCCAAGATTTGACGGAGATAAAAAGAGCCATCGGGAACCTAAGCCTTCTGGTCAAGATGTCTGCAACCCTGTGGCCGGAGGAGATTTTCAAAACGATCGATCCTGGCTTACAGACAATGAAAAGGGGAATCGAGGAGGACTTGCTAAAAATGGAAAAAAAGATTCTAAGCGAGACACAGGGTATGATCCAAGAGGTCTTGCGTCGCTTGATCAAACGCATCGGCAGCCTGCCAGTCCAGATAGCCGAAGCGATGCCGAAGAAAGGTCTCTTCAACAGATAGAGCCAAAGCCACCCCTCAATCACCACCCTTCCCCTGGTGGATGATTGCTCTTTCTTCTGTTGGCTCAGGCTAAAATTTTTTGGTTGCCTAGTGTCCGTCCGGAAACCCCGGTTTTAAATTGAGGGCTGTTGACATGCAGTAGCTGAGGGCGGCAAGGCGTTAAAGGAAAAATCCCGGACTGGATCGGCAAGTCAGCTTGGCCTTACCCGCATCCCGTTTGAGAAACTGGGGGCGTCCCTAACTTCCTCCGTGAGCGAGAATTTTGTGGCCCTGGAAACTGAGCAGCCGGCCGCCGAAAGAACTTTGCCACAGCAGCAGCCCAAGAGGGGCTGACTATCGTCTCTTTCTTTCATAACCTGCTGCAATTTGGGCTTCATGCGTAGGGCAGCATTGGCCGAGATCCCCATAGTTCTGGCCATATTAAGGGAAGAAATTCCGTCCTTGGCTCGGGTTATGAGGTAGATACCGAGAAACCATATCTTGAGCGGGAGTTTGGTGGCGACAAATATGGTCACCCTGATCAGAGATGTTTGAGAATGGCACCGGTGGCACTGGTAGACTTTGCTGCTATGGATTTCGCAATATTCAGTATGGCCGCATTCTGGACACTCAAAGCCTTGCGGTCAGCGCATCTTGAACAGAACGGATCGGCACTGCTCTTCAGTGTCGTATTGGGAGAGAAATTGTGTCAAACTCAACCCTCGTTGGAATTGGACCTTGTTTTTAGCCATGGGATTCTCCTTTCAAGTGTGCTTTTGGAGAAGTATCCCATGCGACCTGGGACAAATAGCGTCCTATGCCTCGAAAAAGTAGCTGAAGATTAGTGGTAATCAGAAAAAATATGACGATTGGTAGCGTTATCCCTCGGAGTGTAACGCTGCCAATTGGATTTTTATTATGCTCGGAAGCATAATAAATTAGCTTTCCTTCGAATGTCCCAAGTCTTCTTTCTGAAATTCAGGCCCAAGACTCCATTGACGTGACTTTGTAAATAAGTAAAATATAAATTTAACTTATTCGGAATGGGGGTGAATCATGAGAAAACAACGAAGCGATGGACAGGAAACACGTCGAAACCTGTTGGGGTCCGCATGCAAGGTTTTTGCAAGCAAAGGCTTTCGCCAGGCGACAATCGCCGAGATTTGCAAAAAGGCCAAGGTCAATAACGCCGCGGTCAGTTATCATTTCGGCAGCAAGGAGGACTTGTATGTGGAGTGCTGGCGTTACGCTTTCGCTCAGGCATCGAAGGCCTATCCCCTTAATGGCGGAATTCCGGCAGAAGCTCCGGCGGAAGCGCGGATGCGCGGTTTGATATTTTCAATTATGCAGAGGATCACCAATCCGAAAAGTCATGCTTTTGACATCTTTTATAAGGAGGCGGCAAACCCTTCCGGCTTGCTGACCAAAGTCATGTGGGAATCGGTGGAACCAATCGTCCGCGGTTTTGACCTTCTGGTCAGTGAACTACTGGACAAAGAGCTCAACGAGCAAGAGGTGCAACTCTGCTCTATGAGTATCCGATCCCAGTGTTTGGGCCCATTGCTTTATGCCCGTCGCCGCAAGAGTGTACAGGATCCCTCTCAAAACGGCCTTGAGCCGCTGATCGAAGATGTGGAGCAGTTGGCGGACCATATTACTCGCTTTAGCCTTTCCGGTATCCAGTGTTTCGCCTCCAAGATACATAATAATCAGAAAACTAGATTAGCTCATGAATTGCATGGGTCTGTAAAAAAACAATTTGACAAGAAAGGGGCAACCACCTATTTTAGGAGTGAACGTTCACTCTTAAAATAGGTGGTCCGGTATGGCGACTTCTGAAAAACGACAAGAGATATTACAAGCGGCATTGGAACTGATTGCCGAGCATGGATTCCATGGTGCCCCAATCGCCAGCATCGCCGATCGAGCCGGCGTAGGGGCGGGGACCATCTATCGTTATTTCGTAAATAAAGACGTGCTTATCACAGACTTATTTCAAGATCTCCACGATAAAATCCAGACGGGACTCATGGAGGGTTATAAGCTGGACAAATCACTTAGGGATAGATTTATCCATATCAGTACCGAGCTGCTTCGTTATTTTATCACACACCCTTTGGAGTTTCGTTTCCTGGAGCAGTATCTCAACTCGCCTTATGGTGTGGCTTTTCGGAGAGATAGAATTCTGGGGCAGGGCGGTGATGGAGATATGTATCGTACACTTCTTGAAGAAGGAGGAGTCAGGAAGATCGTGAAGGATCTCCCACTGGTCGTGTTGTTTGCCCTGGCGATCGGCCCTCTTTTGACTGTGGCTCGTGACCATATTCTTGGTTTTGTTGAATTGGATGATGTTTTGCTTGTGCAGACCGTTCAGGCCTGCTGGGATGGCATCAAAAGGTGAACCGTAGTGTCTCGGCAGGGGGATTTTTTAATACTTTATTGAGGAGTGAATGTTCACTCCTGATTTTGGTTGTAAATTTCTTCCCGGTGCTGTCGCATCAGTTTGATGCGACAGCGATCAAGCTAGGAAGTCGCTCAACTCCTTTGAGGTAAATTTTGATGGACACCACTGACAAATTCAAACTGATCGCTCTGACGGGACTCTTAATCAGCATGTTCGCGATAACCGGTTGCAAGCAAAATACCTCGGGAGGACCGCCAGCCAGCAGTCCTCCCGAGGTAGGGATCGTGGCCATAACTACTGCGCCAATCACCTTGACCATGGAGCTTTCAGGCAGGACATCGCCCTACATGATTGCCGAAGTGCGTCCCCAGGTGGGGGGGATTATCCAGAAAAGGCTGTTTACCGAGGGAACAGACGTGAAGGCCGGGCAGGTGCTTTATCAGATTGATCCCGCAACCTATCAGGCCGCTTACGCCAATGCCAAAGCAGCCCTGGCCCGAGCCGAGGCCAACCTTATCCCGATCCGACTCAAGGCGGAACGTTTTCGGGAGTTGGTAGCTATAAATGCCGTGAGCCGACAGGATTACGATGATGCAAGCTCAATGCTCAAACAGGCTGAGGCCGAGGTGGCGGCCAACCAGGCGGTTGTCGAGGCCGCTCGCATCAACCTGGATTACACCAGTGTGAAGGCGCCGATATCGGGTCGGATCGGCCGCTCGACCGTGACCGATGGGGCGTTGGTAACAGCGAGTCAAGCGGAGCCTATGGCCACGATTCAGCAACTTGATCCAGTCTACGTGGATGTGACACAGTCCAGCGCAGAGTTGCTCCGTCTGAAGCGGAATCTTGCTAATGGCGAAATTACGGGGAAAGATGCCGGCAAGGCAAAAGTCAAGCTGCTGCTGGAAGACGGCAGCTCTTATCCGCAAGAGGGAACCCTGAAATTCAGCGAAGTGACTGTCGACCAGAGTACCGGTTCCGTCACCCTGCGGGCGCTCTTTCCCAACCCAAATCAACTGTTGCTGCCCGGCATGTTTGTCCGCGGCATTGTGCAGGAAGGGGTCAGCGAACAGGCTATCCTGGTTCCGCAGCGTGGGGTTAGCCGTAATCCGAAAGGTGAGGCCCTGGTCATGGTGGTCGGCGCCGAAGAAAAGGTGGAACCGCGTGTCATCAAGGTTTCCAGAACGGTTGGCGACAACTGGCTGGTGACTGAAGGGTTGAAGGCTGGAGACCGCGTAATCTTGGAAGGGATCCAAAAGGCGCGTCCTGGAACTCCGGTCAAAGCCGTCCCGTTCAGCAGCAAGCCGGATGCACCCCCAGCTGGCATTCCAACGTCAGCAGCAGCTAAAAAGTAAAGGAGACGCTCCATGTCCAGGTTTTTCATCAATCGCCCTATCTTTGCCTGGGTGATCGCCATCATGGTCATGCTGGCCGGATTGCTGGCGATCAAGACTCTGCCGGTCTCCCAGTATCCGCCCATCGCGCCGCCCCAGATAACCATCAATGCCGTGTATCCGGGCGCCTCCGCCCAGACCGTGCAGGATACCGTTACCCAGGTCATCGAACAGAAGCTGAACGGCATTGATAATCTGATTTATATGTCTTCCACCAGCGATTCAGCCGGGGCGGTGGCCATCAATCTGACCTTCAAAGCCGGTACCGACCCGAACATCGCCCAGGTGCAGGTGCAGAACAAGCTGCAACTGGCTACGCCGCTGCTGCCCCAAATCGTGCAGCGACAAGGGGTTTCGGTGGTTAAATCCACCAAGAACTTCTTGCTGATCTTCGGGTTGGTTTCGGAAGATGGGTCCATGGACCGTAACACCCTGACTGACTACATGGTCTCCAATCTTCAGGACATCATCAGTAGGGTGGAGGGAGTAGGAGAATTGCAGGTGTTCGGCACCCAGAATGCCATGCGAATATGGCTGAACCCGGTTAAGCTGAACAACTTCCACCTAACCACAAATGATGTAATTGCGGCGCTACAGGCCCAGAACGCCCAGGTTTCAGCTGGTCAGTTCGGCGGAACCCCTGCTGCGCAGGGGCAACAACTCAACGCCACCATCACGGCCCGGACCTTACTCCAGACTCCGGAGCAGTTCGATGCAATCATCCTGCGGACCAACAGCGATGGTTCCACGGTCAGGTTGAAGGATGTAGCCGAAAGCAAGATAGGCACCGAAAACTACGATATTCAGTCGTTCTACAAAGGGAAGCCGATGGGTGGTATGGCAATCCGTCTGGCAGCCGGCGCCAATGCCCTGGATACGGGCAATCGCGTCAAGGCCAAGTTGGAGGAATTGTCGAAATACTTCCCTGCCGGCGTGAAGGTGGTTTATCCCTACGACACCACTCCTTTTGTCAAAATATCAATAGAAGAGGTGGTTCAGACCCTGTTTGAGGCGGTCCTCCTTGTTTTTGTCATCATGTTTCTTTTCCTACAGAACTTCAGGGCCACATTGATACCCACCATTGCGGTACCGGTCGTTTTGCTTGGCACCTTCGGAGTGCTGTCGGCCAGCGGTTTTTCCATAAACACTCTGACCATGTTCGCCTTGGTTATCGCCATCGGTTTGCTCGTAGATGACGCAATCGTGGTTGTAGAGAACGTGGAGCGGATTATGTCCGAGGAGGGGTTGTCGCCACGGGAGGCGACCATCAAATCCATGGGTCAGATCACCGGCGCACTATGGGGTATCGCCACCGTGCTGACAGCGGTTTTCGTGCCCATGGCCTTTTTTGGTGGATCTACCGGGGTCATCTATCGCCAGTTTTCTATCACCATCGTTTCCTCTATGATTCTTTCGGTGCTGGTGGCTATGATTCTTACACCAGCCCTGTGCGCCACCCTGCTCAAACCGGTGGAAAAGGGGCACGAGCCGGGGGAATCGGGTTGGTTCAGGAGGTTTTTTCACTGGTTCAACACGTTGTTCGACCGCGGCAGGGAGCAGTACGAAGGGATCGTCGGTCGCTCCTTTGGTAAACCGGTACGTTACCTGGTTGTCTATGGCGCTATTGTGGCGGCTATGGTTTTCTTTTTCATGCGGCTTCCTACCGCCTTCCTGCCGGACGAGGACCAGGGATTCATTATTTGCCAGGTGCAATTGCCTGCCGGCGCCACCGAGGAACGGACGATTCAGGTGATACGACAGATGGAGCAGCATTTTTTGGAGCGGGAGTCCAAAGCAGTTGAATCCATAATCACCGTGGCCGGGTTCAGTTTTGCCGGTCGAGGGCAGAACATGGGACTGGCCTTTGTCAAGCTCAAGGACTGGAATCTGCGCAAGTCCACCGAGTTGAAGGCACCGGCCATTGCCGGCCGGGCTATGCAGGCCTTCTCAAAGGTTCGTGACGGTATGGTTTTTGCCTTCTCGCCACCGGCGGTGGTGGAGTTGGGGCAGGCCAACGGCTTCGATTTCCAGCTGCAGGATCGTGGCGGCTTGGGACACGATAAGCTGATGGAGGCACGCAACCAGTTGTTGGGTCTGGCCAGGAAAAATCCCAAGCTGATTGCGGTGCGCCCGAACGGTCAGGATGACTCACCCCAGTTCAAGCTCGATATTGATGATGTCCGGGCAGGAGTCCTGGGGATCTCCCCGGCCGACATCAATAATATTCTGACAACAGCCTGGGGCGGTTCCTACGTTAACGACTTCATTCAGAACGGCCGGGTCAAGAAGGTCTATCTCCAGGCCGACGCCAAGTACCGAATGCTGCCGGAGGATATTAAAAGCTGGTATGTCCGAAACGAAAGGGGCGAGATGGTGTCATTCTCGGCCTTTGCGACCGCCCACTGGCAGTATGGATCGCCCCGCCTGGAACGATATAACGGGATTCCATCCGTGGAGATTATGGGGCAGGCAGCCCCTGGCGTGAGTACCGGGGAGGCGATGGACGAAATGGAGAAAATGGCTGCTGGGCTGTCGTCGGGGATCGGTTACGAGTGGACCGGTCTCTCCTATGAGGAGAAGCAGGCAGGCAAACAGGCGCCGGCCCTGTATGCCATCTCGCTTTTGGTGGTGTTTCTGGCTGTGGCTGCGTTGTACGAGAGCTGGACTATCCCCTTTGTCAACCTGTTGATGTTGCCGCTGGGATTGGTGGGTGCAGTTGTGGCAGTTACAATGCGGGGGCTGCCCAACGATGTCTATCTCCAGATCGGGCTGTTGACTACGGTGGGGCTTTCCACCAAGAACGCCATCCTGATCATCCAGTTCATCAAGGAGCAGATGCATCAGGGCCATGAACTGGTTGAGGCCACTCTGGCCGCGGTTAAGATCAGATTGCGTCCGGTCATCATGACCTCCCTGGCTTTCTTCTTCGGCACCCTGCCGCTGGCTTTGACCCGCGGGGCAGGCGCCGGGGCTCAGAACGCCATCGGCACCGCCGTCACCGGCGGGCTGCTTTCGGCTACTTTCATCGACTTGATTTTTATCCCGTTTTTCTTTGTCCTGATTTCTCGACGCTTTGCCGGAAAAAAGCCGACACCACAGTCCTCGGCTGATCCCAACGCTCAGGAGGTGCATTGATATGAAATCGAAGATCGCAGCCCTGTGTTTGCCCATGGCAGCATTGCTTTGCCTGGAGGGCTGTACCATGGCCCCCAGGTATGTCCGCCCCGAGGCACCGACGGCGGCCGTTTGGCCAAGCGGCTCGGCATATCAAGAGCGAGGAGAAAGCCAATCCGCCAAAGAAGTGGCCGATATCCCCTGGCAGGAATTCTTTGTTGATCAGCAGTTGCAGAAATTGATTATTCTCGCCCTCGAAAATAACCGCGACCTGCGCATCGCCGCTCTCAATATCGAGAGGTCACGGGCTCAGTACCGAATCCAACGTGCCGAGCTGTTTCCGCAGATCGACGCCACCGCTGCCGGCAGCAAACAACGGATCCCTGAGACCCTTTCGACCACAGGTCAGGCCGAAACCGTTCATCAATATAACGTAGGTGTTGGGGTCAGCGCTTACGAACTTGATCTGTTCGGTCGCGTGCAAAGTCTGAAGGATCAGGCGTTAGAACAATATCTTGCTACCGAGCAGGCGCGACGCACTGTCCAGATCAGCTTGGTCGCAGAGGTAGCTACGCAATACTTGACCCTGGCTGCCGACCGTGAACTGCTTGCACTGGCCCAAAATACTCTGGACGCCCAACAGAGCACCTACCAATTAATTCAGCGTCGCTTTGAAATGGGCGCTTCTTCAGAGTTGGATTTGCGGCAGGCGCAAACACGGGTGGATGCAGCGCGGGTGGATATCGCCCGCTACCTTGCTCTGGTGGCCCAAGACGAAAACGGTCTCAACTTGGTAGTCGGGTCGACGGTCCCAGCCGAATTACTTCCCCAGACATTATCCGAAACACTTACAGCAATGAAGGACATCTCCCCCGGTTTGCCGTCCGAGGTGCTGTTGCGGCGTCCCGATGTCCTGCAGGCTGAGAATCAGCTTAAGGGTTTCAATGCCAATATAGGCGCGGCAAGGGCGGCGTTTTTCCCACGCATCACTCTGGTCAGTTCTATCGGTGTCGGAAGCGATGAGTTATCCGGTCTCTTCAAATCAGGCTCGGGCGCCTGGGCTTTCGCACCACAAATAGTTCTCCCGATTTTCGATGCCGGCAGCAGATGGGCTAGTTTAAAGGTGGCGGAGGTGGATCGGAACATCGCCGTTGCCCGGTATGAGAAGGCGATTCAGACGGCCTTCCGAGAAGTGGCCGACTCCCTTGCCCAGCGGGGAACCATCGACGACCAGGTGGCTGCGCAGCAGTCGCTCACCGATGCCACCGCCATGAGTTACCGCCTCTTTCAAGCTCGCTATGAAAAAGGGGTGGACAGCTATCTGAATGCGTTGGATTCCCAGCGTTCGCTCTATGACGCCCAAAAGGGGTTGATTGCCACCCGGTTAACGCGGCTGCAGAACCTGGTGACATTATATAAAGTGTTGGGTGGCGGTGGAGAAATCGCGTCTGCGCCACAAACTCCGTGATCCGCTGCTGAGGTGAAGCACCAAACACGTAACCGGAGGGATTCATGAAACCATCCAGGTTGGCTTTGTATATCGTGATCGCATTACTCTCTCTTGCGGTGGCATTTTACGTTTTGGCCAAGGAACCACCGCCGGGCTGGCCGATCAATCTGATTCACCTGCTTTGCAAATACTGATTTTTCAGATGTTGGTCTTAGCCTGGCTTTACCGGGTAACTAACAATGAGACTCTCTGCAAGGTGCTTGGAGAAGGGTTGCTCGCGGACTGGCGCCCAATGCATGCTGTTGTCACGGGGGGATTCTTCATGCTTACCATGTGGAGTGCCTCTCCATATGGTCATTAACATGGAGTGGAGGCCAGAAGAGAGAGGATTGAATTCAGGAAACGCATGACATGGGACTGAAGAGGTGTGTGGATGAATCAGCAAAAAAATATTCCCACTGGCAAGAGCAGCTTCGATTTAATCGACAAGGAAAAATTTTTTCGGGAACTAGAAATCAAGGAGGACACAATTTTTCTTGATGCTGTCTGTGGTTGCGGCGACTATGCCCTGGCCGCGGCCAGCCGGATTAGGGAGCAGGGACGGATATATGCCTTTGATTTGCAGGAGGGGATAATTGATCGGTTGACCGATAAAATTTTGGCTGAAGGTATCACCAATGTCGTCCCAAGGGTCGCTGGCCCGCTTTCACTTCCTTTGGGTAACAACACAATAGATATTTGCCTCATGGTCACGGCATTTTATGACTTGGTGCCGCAGGGCGACGATGAGAAAGCATTGAGTGAAATTACGAGGGTCTTGAAGCCAAGCGGCGTTCTGGCTGTGATTGAATTCAAGAAAATATCCGGTCATCTCGGCCTGCCGATCAATATTCGTATCAAATCGGCGGAGCTGGACGAGACGCTCCGTTTTCACGGGTTCACTTCAGTGAAACCCCGAGAGATTGAAGTTGGTGAATATAGTTACCTCTCGCTTTATCGTAAAGATAACGTGCAACCCTACTGACTACGAACTCTATAATGCTTGCTCCTTATAAGTGCGAATAACAAAAAATATAGTCAAGGGAAAGACGAGAAAATTAGTCAAAGAGGGGCAATCAAGCATCACGATTTTGCACACATGACGAACGCTGCCAAGATTCAGGAATTTTTATCACCGGCAGCCCCGTCGCCCACCGATCAGGAATTGCGACATATATTCGTTCCTCTGCTTAGGGGCTGACTCAGGTCACAGACTAACCTCTGCTGTAGGTTGATAAAAGGAGAAGCAAAACATGTGTAAAGTGTTAATCGTTCATTACAGTATGTATGGGCACATTTACAAGATGGCCGAAGCTGTGGCGGAAGGTGTTCGGGCGGTAGCCGGGTGCGGGGCGGTGATAAAAAAAGTTCCGGAGACCCTTCCCTCAACAGTGATGGAGAAGATGGGAGCGCTTGATGCCCAGAAAGGAATGCAACATATCCCGGCTGCCACGATG
>JAJZSH010000115.1 GCA_021822005.1 Deltaproteobacteria bacterium
CTTCAGCCATCGCCTGCAGGAATATCCGCCGATCCTGCCGCAGATGCTGGTGGCCTATGATTTTTCCCGCCAGGCTCCGCGGATGCTCATCATTGCCGGAGAGAGGGACGAGGAGGGGACGCAACAGCTGCTGGGGGTGGTGCGTCGCCGCTTCCTGCCCGGTCTGGTGGTGCTGCTCGTCGATGAAAAGGGCGGCCGGAACTGGTTCAACCAGCGGCTCCCCTTTGTCGAAGGGATGACGCGGCTCGACAACCGGGCCACGGCCCATCTCTGCCAGAGCTATACCTGCAATCCGCCGACCATCGACCCGGCGGTGCTGGAACAACAACTCGACCGCCGGCCGGTGGCCTCTCCATAAATGATGACCCCGGCCAACCGAGGGAGCATGGGCGCAAAGAAAAAAGAGGAAACAACTGCCGGGGGTGGCAAGACCAGCCGGGCACAGCGGGCCAAGGCGGTCTCGGCCCAAGGGCTTGCGGCGATCTTCGCCCCGGCCTCGGCGGCGTCTTCGTCGAGATCTTCAGGGATGTGAGCTTTCGGCTGGCGCCGATCCGCCACAACGGTGCCCGCAACATGGTGCACGATCAGGGCAGGGGATGTTCCGTGGCCGACTGCCGCATGCTTTTGCGGCCTTCCGGCGGCGCGACGCCGGAGCGAGGGGCACCGGATTTTGGGCAAAAAAAGCCCCGCCAAGGCGGGGCTTCTGGATGTCGAAGGGGGGAACTGCTGTTACAGCGGCATAACCTTGTCGGCTGCGGGTCCCTTCGGGCCTTCCACGATCTCGAAACGAACCCGGGCACCCTCTTCAAGGGTCTTGTACCCGTCGGACTGGATCGCGGAGTAATGGACGAATACGTCCTTGCCGTTGTCCTGAGCGATGAAACCAAAGCCCTTGGAAGCGTTAAACCACTTTACTGTACCTTCTGCCATTGCGAACTACTCCTTCTGTACTCGGCCCCGCTGGGGCCACTTTCTAATTTGGCTCGGTCAACACTGTGTCAACCGGCCTTGCAGCGCCATTTTCATAGCCTTGAAACAAGAAAACCGCACAACGTGTTTCATGATGTGCGGTTCGGTTTCGTATCCGTCGGCTACAAACAGCTACTGCACTTCATATAAATATTTACCCTATATCCATGGGCGGGGCAAGTTTTTTTTGCGGTTTACGAGAACGGACCGTTTTGACGGGGTGAGCTTGCCGGCTATTCCTCTACCAGCCGGAGCATGGCGTCGATCGTCGCAAGTCCGCCCTGCCAAAATTCCGGATCGTCGAGATCGACGCCAAAGGCCTTGACCAGGTCATAGGGTGAGGCGCTGCCGCCAGCCCTGAGCAGTTCCAGGTACTTCGGCACAAAGGCGGTTCGTTCCTGCTGGTAGAGGTTGTAGAGCGCCAGCACCAGCAGTTCGCCAAAGGCATAGGAATAGACATAGCCCGGCGAGTTGAGGAAGTGGGGGATGTAGGACCACCACACCGCATAGTTGTCGGTGAGGGCGACCGAATCGGCGAACATGGCGCGCTGGGTGGCAAGCCAGTGGCTGGAAAGCTCCGCGCTGGAGAATTCGCCTTTTTCGCGGCGGCCATTGTGTACCGTGTGTTCAAAGCGGTTCATGGCCACCTGCCGGAAGACGGTGGCAAAGATCGATTCGAGTTTCTGGCAGATAAAGGCCCGGCGTTCCGCCGCGTTGCCGATCAGGGCCAGCTGGGAATTGAAGAGAAGCAGTTCGGCGAAGACCGAGGCGGTTTCGGCCAGGACCAGCGTGGTGCCGCTGTTGTAATAGCCATTGGCTGCGGCCAGGTACTGGTGCACACCGTGGCCGAGTTCGTGAGCCACGGTGGAGATATCCCGCAGGCTGCCCACATAGTTGACCATTACGTAGGGATGCACTTCCGGTACACAGGGGTGGGCAAAGGCGCCACCCCGCTTGCCCTCCTGCACCGGCGCATCGATCCATTGTTTGTCGAAGAACAGGCCGGCGATTTCGGCCATTTCCGGTGAAAAGTCGTGGAAGGCCTTGAGTACCATGGCCCGGCATTCCGGCCATGCCACCGAGGCGGTGGGCAGGTGGGGCAGGGGGGCGTAGCGGTCGTAATCCGCCAGTTCGTCGAGGCCCAGCAGGCGGCGTTTCAGACGGTAGTAACGCTGGACGATGTCGTAGCGGCTGGTGACCGCGCCGACCAGCACCTCCACGGTCTGGTCATGAAGCTCGTTGTAGAGATTCATGGAACTCACCCAGGCGGGATATTTCCGCAGCCGGTCATCGATCATCTTGTCGGCGAGCAGGGTGTTGAAGATGTGGGTGAGGATGTGGAGCTGGCTGTTGAGCCCGGCGGTGAGATCATTGGCCGCCTGTTGCCGCACCGGACGTTCGGGATGGTAAAGGTCGTTCAATACCTCCTCTTCGGTGCGGCCGGTTGCGCCGAATTTGAGATGGCCCATGATCTTTTCAAAGAGGGTGGTCCAGGCAGTGCGGCCCACCGGCGACTTTTCGATGAGCAAGGTCTCCTCCGGCTGGCTCAGGAGGTGGCTGGCATAGCGCCGGACATTGTGGAGGTAGTGGCGGTAATGGCCGAGGATAGGGGCGGCGAGCAGTGCCTTGGCCGCCTCTTCGTTCAGGGCGCTCCATTCCAGCTCGAAGAAGATGGTCTCCCGGCTGATGCGGCTGCCTGCCTCCTTGATTTTTTGCAAAAAGGCCCCTGCCTCGGGGTTCTTGGTCTGGGTGGTGAAGTTGAGAAAGGCAAAGGTGCCGAGTTTGGCGGCCCGGATCTCCAGCTGTTCCAGCCGAGTCACCAGGGCAAGGAGTTGTTCGGCGCCCAGGGTGGCGATTTTGCCGGCAAACTCGCTGCGGATGGCCATGGCCTCGGCCTCGCAGGCAACGATGTCGGCCTCCACCCGAGGGTCGGCCACCCCCGCATAGAGGTCGTTCAGGTTCCAACGGATCGCTGCGGTGGCCAGTTGCTCGTTCAGTGCCTCGGTCATGGGATACTCCTGCGAAAATGGTATTTGACGCCGCCTTGTGCATCAGCTAGAGTGTTGCCCAGGTTATAGCAGTATACAGGTGTTCCAGCAACCGGATGTCGCGTTCCCGCTCGTTTTTCGCCAGAACCAGCCCTCGTGTTTCTCGTGGATTGGCCTGCCATGAGGCGACTCCGTGCCCCGGCAACAAACGAGACGGCCGCCAAGTGCCTGAACCTTTTGGCTTAAGCCAGATTCCGCATCTATGACGAAAGCAAATCCCGATTCCGCCGCGATTTACGACGAAAGCAAGATCAAGACCCTCAGTTCCATCGAGCACATCCGGCTGCGGCCCGGCATGTACATCGGCCGGCTCGGCAACGGCTCCCACCCCGACGACGGCGTCTACGTGCTGCTCAAGGAAGTGATCGACAACGCGGTGGACGAGTTCATCATGGGGGCGGGCAAGGTGGTGGAGATCGCCATCGGCGAGGAGGGCTCCGTGACCGTGCGCGACTACGGCCGCGGCATCCCGCTGGGCAAGCTCGTTGAGTGCGTCTCGGTGATCAACACCGGCGCCAAGTACAACACCGATGTCTTCCAGTTCTCGGTGGGGCTCAACGGCGTGGGCACCAAGGCGGTGAACGCCCTTTCCGAACACTTCACCGTCACTTCCTTTCGCGAGGGGAAATTCGCCAAGGCGACCTTTAGCGCGGGCGAACTGGCAGGGGAAGATGGGGGAAAGGCCGCGGAAAAAAACGGCACCCTGGTCCACTTCCGGCCTGATTCCACGATCTTTGAGGAATACACCTACAACCTCGATTTTGTCCGCAAACGGTTGTGGCGCTATGCCTATCTCAACGCCGGCCTGACCCTGCGGCTCGGCGAGGAGACCTTTTATTCCGAAAACGGCCTGCTCGATCTCCTCGATAAGGAGACCCGCAGCACCAAGCTCTACGAGGCGATCCACGCCAAGGGCAAGATGGTGGAGTTCGCCTTTTCCCACACCGACGGCTACGGCGAGTCCTATTTCTCCTTTGTGAACGGCACCTTCACCAACGAGGGCGGCACCCATCTCTCCGCCTTCCGCGAAGGGATATTGAAGGGGGTCAACGAATTCTCCGGCAAGAAATTCGAGGGCGAGGATGTGCGCGAGGGCGTGGTGGGCGCCATTGCCGTCAAGATCAAGGATCCGATCTTCGAATCCCAGACCAAGAACAAGCTCGGCAACACCGAGATCCGCGCCGAGATCGTCAACGCGGTGCGGGATGCGGTGAGCGAATACCTCTACAAGCACACCGACATCGCCGAGATCATCATCGACAAGATTCAGCAGAGCGCGCGGATTCGCAAGGAACTCCAGCACGTGCGCAAGGAGGCCAAGGCCAAGGCCAAGAAGGTGGCGCTCAAGGTGCCGCAGCTCAAGGACTGCAAATACCACCCGACCCCCGGCCACCCTTCGGCGCCGGGCCGCGAGAACATGATCTTCCTCACCGAGGGGCAGTCCGCCTCCGGCTCCATCGTCAGCGCCCGCGATCCCATGACCCAGGCGGTCTTTTCCCTCAAGGGCAAGCCGCTCAATGTCTTTGGCCAGCCCATGGCGCTCTTGTACAAGAACGACGAGATGTACAACATCATGCGAGCCCTCGATATCGAGGACTCGGTGGGCAACCTCCGCTTCGACCGGATCATCATCGCCACCGACGCCGACGTGGACGGCCTGCACATCCGCAATCTGATCCTCACCTTCTTCCTCCATTACTTCGAGTCCCTGGTCAAGCGCGGCCATATCTACCTCCTCGAAACCCCGATCTTCAGGGTGCGCACCAAGGAGGAGACGATTTACTGCTACAGCGAGAAGGAGAAGGGCGCGGCGGAGCGGAAGCTCGGCGGCAGCGGCAAGAACAGGCGGCAGGTGGAGATCACCCGCTTCAAGGGGTTGGGCGAGATCTCGCCCAGGGAGTTCAAGCAGTTCATCGGCCTCGATATGCGGCTCAAGCAGGTGAACATCGACACCTTAAGCGAAGTGCCCCAGGTGCTGGAGTTCTATATGGGCAAGAACACCCCGGACCGCCGCGACTACATCATGGAGCATCTGGTCTGAACCATGGAAACGACCCGGTACGGCGAGCTGCACAAGCTCTTTGACGAAAATTTCCTCGACTACACCTCCTACGTCATCCGCGAGCGGGCGATTCCGGACGTGGCCGACGGGCTCAAACCCGTGCAGCGCCGCATCCTGCAAACCCTCTTCAACATGGATGACGGCCGCTTCCACAAGGTGGCCAACGTGGTGGGCGAGACCATGAAGCTCCATCCGCATGGCGATGCCTCCATCTTCGCCGCCCTGGTCAATCTCGCCAACAAGGGGTTCCTCATCGACCGCCAGGGCAACTTCGGCAATCTTTATACCGGTGACAGTGCCTCGGCCGCCCGCTACATCGAATGCCGCCTCACCCCGCTGGCGCGGGAGACCATGTTCAATCCCGATCTCACCGAGTTCGTGGAATCCTACGACGGCCGGGCCAGGGAGCCGGTGACCCTGCCGGCCAAGCTGCCGCTGCTGCTGATGCAGGGGGCCGAGGGCATTGCCGTGGGCATGGCCACCAAGATCATGCCCCACAACTTCTGCGAACTCTTGAAGGCGCAGAAGAAGATCCTGCGCAACAAGCCCTTTGCGGTTTTTCCGGATTTTCAGCAGGCCGGGCTGCTCGACGTGAGCGACTACCAGGACGGCAACGGCCGCATCCGCTGCCGGGCACGGATCGAGGAGAAGGACGACAAGACCATCGTCATCCGCGACATCCCCTACGGCACCACCACCCAGAGCCTGAGCGAATCCATCGAAAAGGCGGCCCGGGCCAACAAGCTCAAGATCATCTCCATCAACGACTACACCGCCGAGGAGGTGGAGATCGAGATCAAGGTGCCCAGGAACGTCCACGCCGGCGACACCATCAAGGCGCTCTACGCCTTTACCGACTGCGAGGTGCCGATCAGCCCGAATCTTACGGTGATCCGCGGCAACAACCCGGTGATCCTTTCGGTGAGCGAGGTGCTGCGGGCCAACACCGAAAAGCTGGTGACGGATCTCGAACAGGAACTCAATATCGAACTGGGCCGGCTCAAGGAAAAGCTCCACGCCCACCTGCTGGAGCAGATCTTCATCGAGGAGCGGCTCTACAAGGAGATCGAGGAGTGCAAGACCTTTGACCTGGTGATTGCCACCATCGACGAGGCGCTTGCGCCCTTCCGCCAGCAGCTGGTGCGCGAGGTGACGCGGGAGGATATCGACCGCTTGCTCGAAATCCGCATCAAGCGCATCTCCCGTTACGACATCGACAAGAAGCGCAAGGAGGTCAAGGCGGTGCGCGAGGCGATCAAGGCGGTGGAGGCCGATCTCACCGACATGACCGGCTTTACCATCCGTTATCTGGACGACCTGCTCACCCGCTACGGCCATCTCTACCCGCGCCGCACCGAGCTGGCCACCTTCGACGAGGTGCAGGTGCGGCAGGTGGCGCTCTTGAACCTCACCATGGGCTACGACCGCGAGACCGGTTTCCTGGGCCACACGGTGAAGGCCCAGCCGGAACAGAGCTTCGCCTGCTCGGAGTACGACAAGCTCCTGCTCATTTACAAGAACGGCAGTTACAAGGTGATCAACGTGCCGGACAAGGTCTTTGTCGGCCATGAACTGGCCTGGGTCGGCAAGGTGGAGGAGAAGACGCTCTTCAACGTGATCTACCGCGACGGCGTGCAGAATGTCTGCTACGTGAAGCGGTTTGAGACGCCCAAGTTCATTCTGGAGAAGGAATACCGCCTCTTCCCGGAGCACAAGCGTTCGGAGGTGCTCTTCCTCAAGACCGGCACCGGGCTTACGGTGCGGGTGCACTACTCCCCCTCCAAGCGGGCGCGCAGCAACAAGGAAGACGTGCACTTCGATGAGTTCCTGGTCAAGGGGGCGAGCGCCATCGGCAAACGCTTGGCATTGCGGCCCTTGCGGAAACTCGAAGAGATTGCCGCCTCGGCTGCACCGCCGGCAGAGCCGGAAGTGCAGCCCATTCTCTTTCAGTCTTCCGCCGTCAGTTCGCAGCCGTCAGCGGAAAAAAGCGTCAAGAAAAAGGCGTCGGAAGAAGGCTGACCGCTATTCCATCTCGCATGCCTTGAGAATCACCACGTCGGTGGCAGGTACGTCCTGGTGGAAACCCGCCGAGGTGGTGGGCACGCTGACGATCCGGTCCACCACCTCCATCCCCTCGATCACCTTGCCGAAGACCGCATAGCCGAACATGCTGGGGCTCTCGCCCCGGTGGTCCAGGTTCGGATTATCCTGCACATTGATAAAGAATTGGCTGGTGGCGCTGTCGATGACCCCGGTGCGGGCCATGGAGAGGGTGCCGCGCAGGTTCCGGAGGCCATTCCCTGCCTCGTTTTTGATGGCCGGCCGGTTTGGCCTCTCCTTCATGCCTGGTTCCATGCCGCCGCCCTGCACCACAAAGCCGGGGATGACCCGGTGGAAGATGAGGCCGTCGTAGAAGCCATCCCGCACGTATTGGCGGAAGTTGTCGGTGGTGATCGGCGCCTCGGCATCGAACAACTCGACGGTGAAATTGCCCAAGGTGGTTTCAAAGCGAATGGCCATGGTGATACTCCTTGCTAACCTGTTGTAATGGTTGTTCTTCGTTGTTCCACAAGGGGAATGAAATCGTCCGACATCAAAACCGATACCCCGGGGAATCGCAAGCAGAGAATGAGGAAACAGGGCAGACCCCCTATTTGTGGTGCCCTAAGTTTCTTTGAATACTACATATTGTGTTTTTCCCATGAAAAAGATATTTTTTTGCGGGGTAGGGGTTGCTTTTTTGAGGTAATATTGTAATGTGTGTTGCCGCGCTGCACGGGGTAGGAGTAAGGGAAAAGCTCGTATTTTCAAGAAGTTGTCACCCACGCCGCGAGGTTTTCTTATGAAGAATCTGACCGCGCACGAGAGGCTGGAGAATTTTCTCCCACACAGGCGCCACGCCGGCAAGCCGCATCCGGCCTTGTTCGGCCGCCGTACCGTTGATCCGGATATAGTTCGGTTCGTGGTCGGGGCCGCCCTGGCGATTGTCATGCTGGTGCTCGCCGTGCTGCGTCCGCCCATGGACCTCCTCTTGAGCCGCTTCCAGTTTTCCGACGAACTCCGGATCATCCGGGTTCGGAGCAGCGAGAAGCTGGTGGAGAAGCTCCAGGCCCTGGCTCTCTGGGATGTCAATCCCCGGTCCGAGGTGCCGCCGGTGGTTTTTACCCAGTTCCCCGATGATTTCGACCGGATCGATTCCGATCTCAAGAAGCGCGTCTTCCTCCACACCTTGCTGCCGGTGGCCATGGTGGCCAATGCCGAGGTGGAGCAGGAACGATCTACCCTGTTGTCGCTCCTCGACAAACTGGGCGATTGCGACCCGGACCAGTTGCTTGCCGACCGGGCAGCGGATGGGCGGACGAGCGGGCTCAGCAAGAACGAACTCTATTTCCTCCACCAGTTGAGCAACAAGTATCGCACCACCCGGATGGAAGAACTGGTGCGCCGGGTCAATGTGGTGCCGGTAAGCCTGATCCTGGCCCAGGGCGCTCTGGAATCCTCCTGGGGCGGCTCGCGTTTCGCTTCCGAGGGCAACAACCTCTTTGGGGTCTGGACCTGGGGCA
>JAJZSH010000116.1 GCA_021822005.1 Deltaproteobacteria bacterium
GGCCGCGATGCGGTGGTTATCGCGGCCAAGGCCGCTCCTGCGGGAGGCAATAATGCTTCGCGTTTTTATCGAGAATTGGAACTACAGGGCCGGATCCCGGTTGTAGATATCGGGCCGGAACTGGATAATGCCTTCACGATCAACCCAGGCGGTCATGTAGGCGATATGGACGGCGATGGGCAGGGGGATGGCCACGCTCTGCGTCTTTTCGCGGGAGAGCGCCGCAGTCAGGGCATCCATGGAACCCAGGGGGGTGCCCTGCAGGAGGTAAACGGCCAGGTCCAGGGGCTTTGCGATTCGGATGCAGCCGGAGCTGAAGGCGCGTGCGTCTTTCTGGAACAACTCACGGGCCGGGGTATCGTGCAGATAGACATCGTAGGGATTGGGGAAGAGGAACTTCACGCGGCCAAGGGCATTGGCTGGTCCGGGGTCCTGGCGAAGCCGGTAAGGAAATCGCGCCGGGGATAGGCCTGTCCAGGCGATGGTGGACGGGTCCATCTCCGCGCTGGTCTTCCATCCCTGGAATACCCGGAGGTGCAACTGGTTGAGGTAGCCTGGATCTTTTTTGATCTTCGGAAGAATATCCTTTGTTGCGATGCTGTGCGGCACCTCCCAGCTCGGATTGAGAACCAGGGAAGAGATGCGGCCATTGAACACTGGGGTTTGCCGGTAGGTTTTGCCGACAATCACGGGCATGGAGAGCAGGAGTTTGCCATCCTCGTACAGCTTGAGGGTGAAGTCGGCGATGTTCACCAGGATATGGCGCCGCTCCAGAAGAGACGGCAGCGGCTGGCAGCGTTCAAGGCTTGCGGCGAGTTGCCGGATGCGTTCGGCAATGGGTACGTTGAGCGCGGTCAGGGTTCTGATCCCGACAACGCCATCGGCGGTGAGGCCATGGCGGGTCTGGAACCTCTGCACCGCCTCCTTGAGGAGCCCGTCGAAAAGATCTCCCTGGTGGCCCGCTGGCGCAGCCAGGTCAGCGCTGGCGACAAGGCGTTCCCGCAGGAGGGGGATGCGTTCATCCTGGTCGCCTTCGTGCAGGGTGGGGCCGACCGGAACCTGGGGCCAGCCGCCCTGGGCGGCAAGTTGCCGATACTGGGAAAGGGCGTTCTCCAGCGCGGGCAGCAGGCAGAGCTCTCCCCTTGCCGAGGGGGCTTCGGGTGCTGCCATTGCGGGAACAGGAAGCAGGGCAACGACAAGCGCGCAGCAGAAAAAGCGGAAGAGGTTTTTGGCCAGGGAGATGGGGGCAGATGGTTTTTTCGGCCAGACTACCAAGTGCGGAAGGCTCCAGAATCAATATGGACGAAATCCTCGCTTGGATAATAGCCAACCCCGCCAATGCGGAACGAGAGGGCGGTGCGCTGGAGAGTGGGCAGGGCAGTGCCCGGGATGCGGATGTCGAGGGCGCGGCCTTCCAGATGCAGGCTGTGTTTGGCCACCTTGTGGCCGAGGCGAAGCAGCTGGTTGTTGTATTCCGGCGAGCGAAAGCCGGAGATGACATGGACTTCGTTGTTGCGGCCCAGCCGGGTGTTTATCAGGTCGAGAAAATCCAGGGTCTGGAGATCAATGGGGTGCTGCTCGTTTGTATGGTGGCAGCGCAACAGCCAGTTCAGCTCCTTAATGGCCTGGGTATTGTACTGGCCGTCATGGTCGCGATAGGTGGTATTGATTTTTTCGCCGGTATGGATGTTGTACAGGTTCAGTCGGCCTGACGGCTGTTTTTCTGGGGAAAAACTGGCCCGCGCCTTTCCAGGATGGAGAAAAGCAAGGGTTGTCAGCAGCGAGGCTTTGAGGAAAGAGCGTCTGCTGGCGGGAAGGCGCATGGAAAGATTCTCCTGGTTTGTTGAGGGGGAGGGAGGGGCGGCTTGTGCGGTTGCAGAGGAGCTGCGCCGCAGTAAACCGTCACCCGGCAAGGTATTCTAACCGTATTTGCTTGAAATTGCCCATTTTTTTTCAACACACACGGATCGGGTGGGGCGAAAACGAAAAAATGGTTTAGGGGAGCCCCCCCTTTCACCTATCTTTCACCATCTGTTGCTGATCGCGTTTGGCTGTGACGACTTCTACCAGCCCCCACCGGACCGTTTCGGGCAGGTGTCCGAAGCTGGGCATTAAGGTGCCGGGGTAGCCGTTGCTGATCACCTCGAACATCCGCTGGGGCGTGAGGCTGTACGCTGTAAAGTCGGGCGGTGGCGGGCGGTAGCTGCGGGACTGTTCCGTGCCCTTGCCGTCCGTGCCGTGACACGGGGTGCAGGTCTGCGCATATACCTGCTCGGCCTGCTTGAGCGTTGCGGCAGAGATGGCAACGGGAACAGGTTCCGGCTTTCCGATCAGATGATGGGTGGCGTTGAGATATTCGGCAAGGGCATCAAGCTTGTTCCGATCCAGGAAGGTGAAGTACGGCATGGCCGAGCCGGGGACCCCTCCGGTGAGGATTTTGTGGAGATAGGGTGCGGTAGTCCGCACGGCAGCAATGTTTTCCGGAGGCACCCCCAGATTTTTCGATTCCGGGCCGGAGCCGTCCGCCAGTTCGCCATGACAGAAGGCACAGCTTTTGGCATAGATGGTGGCGCCGTTATCGTAGACGATGACGAGCTTTGTCTGGTACCGTTCAAGGCTTTCTTGGGCGAAAGCGCCTATCTCCCGGCTGTGCGCCCGGGTCTTTTCCTGAAGTGCCGCCGTGACCGGCAGATATGCCCGGTTCTGAATCAGCTGACGCCCCAGCAACATCGACACCAGGATAAACATCACTGCGGGAACGGTGGTCTGTAATGAGAGGAGAGCATCCCCCTTGCTGCCGATAGTAAACAAGTACCAGAGAAAAAGAGCGCCGCCGGCTACCCCGGCAAAGAGGGAAAGGTTGACAATCATCTCCGGCTTGTCAGGCAGTGATCCATACAGCAGGATGCCGAGGACAATCTGCAGCAAGGTGCCGGCCACGAGCAGTCGCAGCAGAGATTTCCTGTCCTCCCTGTCCTCAGCGGCGAAAAAATAATGGAATGCCGCACCGAACACCACCGCGGCCCCCAGGACATGCAGGTATCTGAACAGCCAGTGAATGGCCAAAGAGCCGTTCAGGCGGTACCCTTGATCAATGATTGTGATCCAGCTGGCAGGATGTTCGGAAACCATCAGGATCAGGACGAAGATGCCCGGGACCGCCAACAGGGTGAGCAGGCCGGTAATTCCTAAGATCAGCGGGACAATGCGGTGGGTGTCAATGTGATGGGCCAGCAGGTCGAAGGCGAGAAAGGCGACGATGAGCAGCACAATGATGGCTAGCCAGTACGGGGCAAAGAGATTGACGCCGGTAAAGAAGGGAACCGTAAAGGCAACCTGGATCAAGAGCAACGGCGCCACGCCCAACACCACGGCAAGGCTTTTGTGGCTCATGAAGGCTTTGGCAATCCGGCCCGCCAGGCGAAGAGCCCGGGGCTTGCCGCCCCAATGGCCGCTCAGCAGGTAGAAAAAAGCAAGGATCGCCGTGCCGAGAGTGAACAGGGCAAAGAGCAGGTGCAGGGTGAAGGAGACAAAAAGAAGGCCCTGCAGCCATGGATCGGGCAAGGGCTTTTGCAGAAGGAGGTCAAAAAGGTTATTCATGTCCCGGGCCTCCGGTTGCCGGTGCAAATCGAGAAGGAGCGCCAAGTTTGATTGTGCCGTCAGCGAGCCGGAAGAGAAAGTCGGCCATGGCCCGCCGCTCCTGATCGGTGCCTGAAAAAGGGGGCATGAAGGGCACCATTTCCTGGGTGTGGCCGATGATGACGTAAATACCGTCCGCTGTTCTGCCCTGCACCCGGTCAACGATATTGTTGATCCCGCCGATGGTATGGCAGGCGGAACAGTTTTGGGCAAAGAGATAGGCGCCCTGGCTGACCGAGTCGACCCGTTTTGCGGTGGCGTTATACCAGTAGGAGCTCGGGAGCATGCCCTCCTTGGCAAAGAGAGGCGTTTCCTCAAGCAGCACCTGATTGGCATACATATAGCCGGGCATCAGATACGGGCCGCGGATAAACTCCCGCACCCGTTCGAACTGGGACACGAAAAGAATTGAGACAGTAATCGCCGGAACCACAAGGAGCCGGACGGAGATGACGGATCTGCGCAGGGCGACAAGCCAGAAAAACAGCAGAAAAACCGCACCGCCGATGTTGATTCCCCAAAACAGGCCGGGCTGCTGGGAAAAGCGGGAGGTCATGACCGCATAGAGCGAATGGGTCTTGAAGGTGGAGGGGACCACGTTGAAATACCAGATGGCGCTGAGAAGCACGACCGTAAGGCTGAAAAGAGCAAATTTGCCGAAAAAAGCAAGGGCCTCTTTGCAGAAATTCCGTTCCCGGCTGGTAAAAACAAGGTAGCCGACGGAAAAGAGGGCTCCCAGAGAATAGGCGATGCCGAGGCGCAGGACAAGTTGCGGAATGTAGCTGGGGTTGAAAAAGGCCGACCAGAGGCTCTTGTCCCACGGCCAGCCGTCCGAGGTGAGCATGAAGCCGAGAATGCCGGTGATCAGCAGAGCCGAGCAGAGGGCCGCCGCGACATAGCCGATGCCGAGCCGGAGGTGGTGTTTTTTTCTCTCCCCGGTCCACCTCTCCCATGTATAGTAGTAAATAAGCACGATGACCACCTCGGCGGTAAAAACCCCCCACTCAATAAACCAGGGCCAGAAAAAAACCCTGAGCAGCGAGCCGATCCCGCGCGGCGCCAGAGCGCTGGTGATGAGCCAGATGCCGACTCCGGTCATGGCGCCGACGCTGGTGGTCAAAAAAATGATAACTCGGAGAAAATCCTTGGCAAAGCATTCCCAGTCCCGGGATGCCCGGCGATGCCCGAGATATTCACTGACCACCACCATGGAAACCGCGCCGATCGCCAGGCCGTGGCTGACGACGACATGCAGCACGGCATCAAGCGCAATGGTCATGCCGTTGCCAAGGTAGGGTACCTGAAAGATTGGAAACTCCATGTTCTGCTCCCCTCGCTATTGCTTGCCGCTAAAATGCGGCCGCGGCCGGGCACTGACATACTCCGCCACATCCAGGGCATCCTCAACGGAAAGATCCGGGTTGCCCAGCGGCATGTTGAGGTGGGCAAAGGCCGCAAGGTTTGCCGGCTTATGCATGCCGGCCCCATCGTTGAAGGAGGTATCGCCCCACAGAGGAGGAGCGGCGCTGGTGCCTTCGCCGTTCTTCCCGTGGCAGACGGAACATTTCGCGCTAAAGAGCTGCCCGCCTTTGGTCTTGTCCGGTGCATGGCCGCTCTGCAGATGCTGCGTGCCCAACCAGGGTATTTCCGCGTAGACCGGCAACCCCTTCGATATCCACTGGTAGTAGGTGACAATGGCGGTCATTTCCTTGCTTTCTTCCGGCAATGGCCGGCCGTTCATGCTTCTTTTGAAGCAGTCGTTGGTGCGGGTTACAAGATCAACGGCATAGTCTTGCCGTTTGCGGTATTGGGGATAGGTGGCCCCCACGCCGACCAACGACAGGCCGCCGTTTTTGCCCCCCTCGGTGATGCCGGCCTTGAAGTGGCAATTGGTGCAAGAGAGCTTGTTTCCCACATACTGGGAGGCATATTTGCCGCTCTCCGTGAGGATGTTGTAGCCGAGCAGCACGGCTTCCCTGATTGCCGCCGGTGCATCCTGAGGTGAGGGGGGGGAGTAGGTGACCGCCGCTGTCGTCTCCCGCTGGGGGTCAGCCGGCGGAAGGACGGTCTCCTGCTGCATCGGCATCATGTCGCCCCCGCCACCGGTAAGGTTGATGAATCTGCTGAAAAAGAGCGACAGGCCGGCGCCGACAATGGCGATGGCGACAGCGGTGACCAGAACAAATGCCAGTTTGTTATTTTTCATTTCCTTTCACCTGCTCGTGACGGGGGGATGGAGGCCTGTAAAGAATTTTGTGTAAATGGAATTTTGGGGTTTACGGGTTCGGCAACCGCTCTTCATAATGATGTCTGTCGGAAATAGTGGAGACCAAATGGTTCACGCCGCAAGTTGTTTTTCGCGGATCTCCCCGCAGGGAATCCTCTCCATTTTGACACCTCCGGTTTCTTCTTGAAAAAATGGCGCTTTGGCGTTCACTTTTTTCAACCTGCCCCACTTTACTTGTCATGAATGTCCCCTTGTTTCATTTCGAGTTGCCGAGGCAATAAAAGGTTTTAATATTCGGACTTCTGCGTGGTATTATAATCCATCGTGGCAAACGGTTCATCAAGGTTTCCACGCCATGTTCTTCACCTGAATGATAGGTGATCATACCCTTTCATGTCCTGATCGTCGTTGCCGTAACGAGCTGAAGTCGGTAGTTTTTCTTCAAAACAATCCTATCGGAGGGGTCCATGAAAAGTAGATTTTTTTCACGTCGGGATTTCCTGAAGACCGCAAGTTCCCTCAGCATGGTGACCGCCTTTGGGGGGATACCAGCCGATCTTTTTGCCAGTGAGGGGAAATTGGTCCGTTTCCCCGAAAAGACGGACCTGATCCTCCTCACCTCGCGACCACCGCAGCTGGAGACGCCCAAGCATTTTTTCAAGGAACTGATCACGCCGAACGAGGCCCTCTTTGTCCGCTGGCATCTCGCCAACATCCCCACCTCGGTCGATCTGCGGACTTGGCGGATCAAGGTCGCCGGCAACACCGAGCGGCCTCTGGAGCTCTCGATGGATGATCTGAAGGGGCTCCCCAAGGTCACCTATACCGCGGTCATCCAATGCGCCGGCAACGGCCGCAGCCTTTTTGAGCCGCGGGTTCCCGGCGGGCAGTGGGGCAACGGCGCCATGGGCAATGTCACCTGGGGCGGCGCCCGCTTGAAGGACATCCTTGCCAAGGCCGGAGTCAAGGGCGATTCGGTGGAGGTGTCCTTTAATGGCCTCGACTCCGGGCCGCTCCCCACCGTACCGGACTTTGTCAAGTCGCTGCCGGTGGACAAGGCCCTGGAAGAGGATATCATCGTTGCCTATGAGATGAATGGCAAACCGCTGACCATGCTCAACGGCTTCCCCGCCCGTCTGGTGGTTCCCGGCTGGTATGCCACCTACTGGGTGAAGGCACTCAGCGACGTGACCGT
This sequence comes from Deltaproteobacteria bacterium, assembly GCA_021822005.1. Lineage (GTDB taxonomy): Bacteria > Desulfobacterota > Desulfobulbia > Desulfobulbales > Desulfurivibrionaceae > Thiovibrio. The sequence goes on from JAJZSH010000116.1 coordinate 7,062, forward strand.
GCTGTCGAAGACGCTGGAAGAGTTCTGGATGAAATCGGCCTATCGCATTCCGGACAACCCCTGTGCCTGTGTGCCGCCCGGCGCCAAACCCGACAAGAGCGTGCCGATCAACCGGATGAATACCCGCTCCCTGATCATCGAACCTTCCCAAGGCAACCGGTTGCCGGCGGGCAAGGAGGTGACCATCTCCGGCCTCGCCTTCTCCGGCGGGTACGGCATCAAGGATGTCGTCGTTTCGGTGGATGCCGGCAAGACCTGGAAGGAGGCCAAATTGGGCAAGGATCTCGGCAAGTACTCCTGGGTCCAGTGGTCGCTGCCCTGGAAGCCGTCCCAGAAAGGGAAATACACCCTGATGGCCCGCGCCACCGACAGTATCGGCGGATCGCAGCCCTTGGACAGCCTGTGGAACCCGGCCGGCTACATGCGGAATAACATCGAAAAAGTCGACGTCACCGTTGGATAGGAGGGAATATGAAAAAAATCATCGCACTGGCCCTGGTGGTAGCGGCCTCGACGTTCCTTGCCCAGCATCATGCTCCGATGGCGCAGGCCGAAGAAATGGGCCCTGTTCACTCGATCATCCTGCCGACGATTCCGGCCGAACTGAAAGAGGGGGCTGGCAAAGACAAGGTGATGACCTTATGCGCCATCTGTCACACCCCTGATTACATCCCCATGCAGCCCCGCTTGCCCGCCAGAACCTGGGACGCCATTGTCCACAAAATGATCAAGGTGTTTGGCGCGCCGGTCAGCGAGGAGGATGCCAAGGCCATCAGCAGCTATCTTGCCGCACAATACGGTACCGGTGAAAAGTAAATCTTTGATAGATGAGGCTCCTGAAAATGAAGAAACTTGTTTCCCTTGCACTTGCCCTGTCAGCGGCCTGCCTGTGGACGCCAACGACGGATACGGATACCGCGCAGGCGGCGTCCAACGGCGAACAGCTCTTCAGCCAGCGGTGCAGTGCCTGCCATCCGAACGGCGGCAACATCATCAATCCTCAAAAAGCTCTGCACAAGGCGGATCTCGAGGCCAATAAGGTCAACACCGTGGAGGCGATCATCGGCAAGATGCGCAACCCCGGGCCGGGCATGTCGAAGTTCGATAGCAACTTCCTGCCCGACAGCGACGCCAAGGCGATCGCCGAGTATATCCTGAAAACGTTTTAATGCGCGCCAGACGGGCGTTTAGAGGTGGCGATTTTTCGGACTGGTGAGCCGCCTTATAGCGCGAGCTCGCACGACATTCAATTCTAGGAGTCTGTCGGACTTAAAGAAGTCCATGCTTGCAGCTGTTTGAGTTTACTTGGATTCGTTCTTTAGTTGAAACGATTAACCACAGAGATTAATTTCGTTAATTCAATCAGTTACATGCTTAGTTATCCGTTGGAACATGTTATGCTCGCTCATCCCTGAAACAAACCAAAGGAGTTGAGCGAGATGTCCACAAAATTTGTTCAATGCGATCGGGCGACCCTGTATCTCCTGCCGCCGTCGGTGCAAGACTGGTTGCCCGGAGGGCATCTGGCCCGATTTGTGG
>JAJZSH010000117.1 GCA_021822005.1 Deltaproteobacteria bacterium
ACGGCCATTACCCCGGTAATCGGCTCGCAGCTGTTCGGAAACAATACGCCAGCCAAGGGCAAAGAGGGCGGCAAGCAGGAAAGATCCGGTATAATAGCCCTCCAAATAGAAATACATGGCGATGAGGCCGACGCTCACCGAACAATAGGAGGTGATGGCCTGAATCGGCACCACCTTGACGTTGTCGAGGCCCGAGGCATAGCTGATCTTCTTGGTCCTCCCCTCGAAGGTGGTGGCGATGCGGGAGAAGACGCGCTGCCCCCATGGCCCCAACTCGGCCACCGGCCGGCCGTAGCAACAGCCGAAACTGATGCAGGCCAGGCGGCCGATCCCCTCGCCCAGCAGGTAGCCCACCGCCAGGGCCGCCATCACCGGCAACAGGACGGCCGGCGCCATACCCAACCGAGGCGCCAGGCCATTGTAAAGGGCGACGGCCAGCGGCATGACGATCAGCCCGGAGATGGCGGCACCGGCCACGGTCAGGGTGTTGCGCTTCCTTTCCACCAGCCGCGCACAGAGCTTGGCTGCCGGAGTCGCGCCGAAAAGGACGGTGGCGCTCAGCGCCAGGGTTCCGGCCATTGGCACCCCGATGGTAGCCAAGAGGAAAAAGAAAACCACCACCCCGCCGATGGTGCCCGAGGCGAGCAGCAGGCCGTAATATGTCATATTGGTGCCGTGCCAGCATCCGTCAGCCGCTGCCCTGCGGGTCGGAATCGCCGCAAAAATCTGCCAGCGCTCCTGCGGCAGGACCGTGCTCGCCCACCACAAGAGCGGCTTCAACAGCAAGCCCAACATCACCACAAAAGTCCCATTATTCACTGTTTTTCTCTCCTTTCGTTGATTGCGACTGCCAAAAGGGATCGCACCCGAACCTCCACCTCCACCAGGGGCTGACCGAAACCGATGGAAAAGCGGCTTGTCACATCGGACCGCCGCGCCTTTTCCACCAGGTCGTCGGCAAAGCAGACCCGCCCTTTCTGGAAGAGAAGGATATCGGTGCTGCTGCCTGGCCGGTAGAGGCTCTTGGGCTGCCCCTTGGCCACAAACATGCCGGGCCGCACCCGCTGCGGCCAATCGTAGCCGGTGTCGCTGTAACACTGGACGATGTCGCCGATCATCATCGCCACCACCTCGATCATCGCCACCAGGCCTACGCCGGTGCCGCCCTCGACATCGGTGTCGATGATGGTCACTATCCGCCGGTTCTTGGAATAGGGGGTGATCATGGCCACCACCGCGCCCGGATTGCAGGAATGGTAGACACCGTCGAGGAGGTAGTGATCCACTACCCGGCCAGCCACCGGTGTATGGTTGTAATGATATTTGTCGGGAGTCAAACGGAAGACCGCATAATCCCCCTCGGTAAAGGCGCTGAGCCAGCGCCCTTCGCCGGCGCCAAGCAGTTCCTCGTATTCGAAGAATTTGTCCTTGAGAAACAGGGCGGAATCAGCGGCCAGGGAACCGATGATGACCCGGGCGTCGGCTGGCGAGATCACGGCCCGCGGGTCGGCCGGCATGGGCCGGCACTGCCAGTAACGAATCCGGCGCTCGAAAATACGGCGGGGGGTGGTAAAATAGGCGGCCGGCTCCATGCACTCGGTGAGATCGACGCCACAGCGCCTCAGAAAGCCGGCATTGCCCAAAAGATGCGGCCCAAGATGAAGATCGAAGTTGCACCAGCCAAGGAGGCTTGAAATCCGCGCCGAGGTAGCCAAACGAAAGAGGAATGGCGCCTTCTCCCTCGCCTGGGAATAGAGAAACCGCACGATGCGGTCGCCGAAAAGTTCCTCGTCGAGCACCACGCCATGCCGACGTTCGACATATTGATGCATGATCTCCTCCTGGCAGGATGTTGAAAAAGTCATCCGTGACCTTTTTCAACCACGAACTTGCCGAAGTGAATCCGGCAAGTTCTCACAATTCCAGCACGTTGCCGACGTGCTGGAATTGCCGGCCCCTCCCTGGGCCGGACGCAGGCCGCCGAAAAACGAGTTTTTCAACGGCCTCCTAAATCGCCGCGCGCAATCGTTTACTGTCCAGGTCTTCGGCGAGCAACATGAGCTGGATCAGACGCATCGCGGTGGTCGGCGCCAGCCGGTCGCCGAGTAATTCATCCTGCGCCTGCCGCAGGAACCCAGCCCCTCCCTGGTCGCCGAGAATGGCAGCCACCTCGGTCCGCACTTCCAAAGCCAGCGGCACCTCGCCGGCGGCCAGGGCCTCGATATCCTCGGCCACAAAGCGCCACCCCTCAAGCATCTGTGCCTGCCGCAGTTCCTCGCGGTAATAACGCTCCGCCGCCAGATTGAACTCCCTGGCCGGCATGGCAAGCGGACTCCTGGCGCCGCACTTGGCGAGAATACCTTCGGTGAGCCGCCCCTGGGCGGCATAGCGCTGCGGCTCCCGCAACCGCAACTCCAGATCGGCCAGCAATCCCTCCAGGCCGAGGGCACCCACCAGCTCGCCCCCCTCCTCCCGGATGAACTGCACCAGCGCCAGGCGGTACTCCTGGTGCAGCACCCGGAGATAACCACCATAGCGACGGCTGGATCGGGTTTTCGCCGTGCGCTGAAGAATGGCGCGCAGGAAGCGGTTGGGGGTTTCCTTGTGCACGAAAAAGGTGGGAATGCCAATGGCGGTGCCAAAAAGGAGCTGACGCCGCTCGCTCTCGACAAAGGGGGTGTCCGGGATATGCTGGTGGCTGCAGGCACCGCTGGCGATGAGCTTGAAGGCAAGGGCGGTAAGGAGCATCTGCAATTCGGTGGCACGGCCAAGATCAAGGTCAAACTGTTCGAATTGCGAATAGTGACGCGCCTCGAAGCCGGAAAAGCCCATGACCGCGAACTCCCGCAGCTTGTAAGGCAGGTAGACCGACATCCGCCGGTCGAAGATGCCGAGGGTATCGAGGTCCTCCTTGAGCCGCTGGTCGTTCCGCAGGCGGCCGTCCTGACTGGCGCTCCGCTCGGTGGAAAGGAGCGCCACCGGGTAGTCGACGAGGCGGAAATCCGGCACGAAATCCCCCCGGCAGCGGCAGAGACGGCCAACCCAATGATCAATGAGCGGCGGACCGAAAGGGGTGATGGCGTGGCCGCAAAACTTGTTGGCTGCCTTTTTCTGCCAGCGCCGCCAGAGCATGCGCAGGTGGGTGTAGTCGAGTTCATGAGGCAGGAAGCCCAGGGCCTGTTCAGGGTGGAAATCCTCGAAACCAAGGCGGTAGGGCGCGGCGCTGTACGTGCCGACAAAGAGCGGGAAAAAGTGCTCCATCACCTTGGCCACCAGGTCGCCCAGGTATTTCTCATGGCGGGCGGTGAAGCCCGAGGCGGGGTCGCTCAGCAGCCGGCTTAGCCTGCGGCTGCCGATGCTGACATGGGTGCCGTTGTTGGCCAGGCTGATGTTGGAAGTATGAGGCAGCACCACCAGGTCGTTGGCGATGATGCCGGCCTCGCGCATCTTCATCACCGCGTTCAGATGACTGCGACTCAGCACCTGGTGGCAGAGAATCATGTACTGGTGCTTGGCCTCCCCCTCGTCCCAGCCTGAAAGACAGGGGCTCATAAAGAGTTCGCGGTAGAAGGCGTCGGAGATGCACTCGTTGAGATAACGCTGCCGCACCGGCGGGTGGGGGGAGAAAAAGATGGCGGTGTTCTGGCCGCGCCGGGCGAGTTCGAATTTCTCGTTGGCGTACATGACCAACAGCTGGGTGAAGAGGAAGCGCTTGGCCGTCTCCCGCGCCAGCGCCCGGCCGTAGCCGCTCTGCCGATGCAGGTTCACCACGTGGAAGGAAAAGGTCTCCGGCGAGGTGTTGTCGCTGAGCAAATGGCCGAGCAGCCGGTCGCCGGTCCGCTCTCTCGTCGCCTGACCAACCCCCTCGCCCATGACGTCGGCCAGCGCCAGCTTGAGCAGATAGCTGATGGGAATCCGCAACTGCTGCTCGCCGTCCTCCTCGACGAAAAAACGGCCGCTGTCGCCGCGTTCGGCACTGGCCGGGTTCTGCTTGTCGGCCTTGAGATCGGCAGCCAGAATCCCTCGGGCCTTCTCGTGCAACAGGCGCAGGGGAAAGCGCACCCAGCTGTTCTCCCAGACCTGCTCGATGTTGTCGGCGAGATACCGTTCCAGGTGGCGACGGAGCCGTGGCGAGGTCTCGCCGCGACTGGCCCGCTTGATGATGTTGGCGTAATAGTTGGAGCGCTCGATGATCCGCGGCAGATCCACGGTCTCGCGGCGGCCGGACACCGCCACCTGTAACTCGTTTTCGCAGCCAGCCGTGGCGTCAGGTCCCCAAAAAGGCAGGCTCGCGGGCTCCTGCGGATCGAGTCCCAAGAGGGTGATACATTCGCGTTCGGTGGGACGGTGCTCATGGCCGGCATCGTCCGGCAGGACGGGAAAAGCGGTAAAGGAAAGTCGGCTCACGGGGCAGTCACCTCCTGGCGTGGTCGTTTCCTTATTCTTTAATCTCCCTGTATGATGTTTCCGTTAAATTATCGACAAACCTTCGTTAGGTTGAGGAACCGAGACAACATCCTCACCGTCAGCGGACCCGCTCGAACAGCGGAATGCGCTGCACCGCCATGAGCGAGATCAGGCTCATCCCTGAAAGACCTGCTTTCTCGTGGGCGGCGGGCTTGGTCGTTGGCATTGGCCGCGGATATGGTATGGTGGGCGCAGTGGCTGACCGCGGCGGGCGGAACCGCAGATTTTACGGAAGGCAGGAACAGCATGAAAGGAAACATCTTTGCCATCGGCGACATCCACGGCTGCGCGGACAAGCTCGCCCGCCTGCTCCGCCGCCTGCCCTTTGACCGCCGGCACGACACCCTGGTGGTGCTGGGCGATTATCTCGACCGCGGGCCTGCGGCCCGCCAGGTGCTCGACCAGCTCTGCGACCTGCGCACGCAGGGAGTACACCTGGTGGCCTTGCTGGGCAACCACGAATCCCTGCTGCTGGAATATCACCAGAGCGGCGATCAGGCGCTCCTCCCCTACCTGCGCCAACTCGGCCTGGAGAACACCCTGGAAAGCTACGGCGGCGCGAGTCTTCCCGAACTCGCCACCCTCTCCTTTCTCCCGGCGGCCCACCGGGAATTTCTCGATTCACTGCTGCCTTACTGGGAGACCGAAGAGTATATCTTTGTCCATGCCGGCCTGCGGGCCGGGGTGCCGCTGGCCGCCCAAAGCCTGGCGGACCTCTGCGAGGTCCGCGAACCCTTTCTCGGCAGTGAGCATGATTACGGCAAGCGGGTGATCTTCGGCCACACCCCCTTTGCCACCCCGCTCATCACCCCGCACAAGATCGGGATCGACACCGGCGCGGCCTACGGCCACCTGCTCACCGCCGTGGAACTGCCGGCGGTGAGCTTCTACCACGCCGCCTGATCGTCGCCGGACCGCGATCATCCCTCGCCCAAGGCGCGCTTGACCGAGGCCTTCAACTCCTTGATCTTGACCGGCTTGGGAAAGAAGTCGTGCACGTCGTCCCGCAGGGCCTCGATGGCCACCTCCAGATTGGCAAAGGCGGTGATCATGATCACCACCACACCCGGATAGAGCTTCTTCACGGTGCGCAGCACCTCCAGGCCGTCCACCCCCTTCATCTTGAAGTCGGTGACCACCACGTCGAACCGTTTTTCCTTCAGCCGCGCCAGGGCCGACTCACCGTTCAGGAAGGTCTCCACCTCGTAGCCGTCCTGCTCGAAGGAAAGCTTTGCCATGTCCCCCACGATTTTTTCATCGTCAATAATCATAATGCTGTGCCTTGCCATCACTTCACCTCGTTACATTATTATCGCCCCACAACGGGCTGCTTTACAAAAGTGCGGTGTGTATCTATGCCACCCCCAATTTCCTGCAGGTGGGCAGGGTAATGATAAAGGTAGTGCCCACCCCGGGTTGGCTCGTCACCCGGATGGTGCCCTGATGATTTTTGATGATCCCGTAGCTGACCCACAGGCCGAGGCCGGTGCCGCTCTCCTCCTTGGTGGTGAAGAACGGATCAAAGATGTGATCGAGGAACTCCGGGGCAATACCCTTGCCGTTGTCGCCGATTTCGATCTCGACGACCTCGTCGTCCGCCAGATACCGCGAGGCGATCAACAACTCGCCGCCCTTGCCCATGGCCTGGATAGCGTTGGTCGCCATGTTGACCAGCACCTGCTGAATCTGATGTTCATCGATGTAAATCTCCGGCAGTTCCGGCGCCAGGGTCAGCCTGATCCTGATATTGGAGATATCCAGCATGTTCTGCACCAGGGCCAGTATCTTCTGAATAACCTGATTCGCGGAGGCCTTGGCCAGATGCTGCCCCTTGGGCTTGGCATAATCAAGCAGGTTGTGGATGATCACCCGCAGCCGCTCGGTCTCCTCATCGACCCGCTCCATGAAGCTGATCCGCTCTTCCTTGCTGAGGCCATCATATACCTCGGCATAGGTCTGGGCGATCATCGAGATATTGTTGAGCGGGTTGTTGAGTTCGTGGGCCACACCAGCCACCAGCACCCCGAGGGAGGCGAGCCGTTTTGACTGGACGATCTCCTGTTCCCGTTTTTGCAATTCCCCGGCCATGGCGTTGATGGCGCTGATCACCGCCCCCATCTCGTCACTGGAGGGCTTTTGCTCGATCTTCTGAAAGTTGCCGTGCGAAATCGCGCGGGTAAGCTCGACAATCTTGCGCAGGGAAAAGCCGATATCGTGGACGATGAGGTAACTGAAGAAAAAGGCGAACAGCACCACCGCCCAGAAGGAATAGCGCAGGATATTCTTCGAGCGGACAATGATCGCCTCGATGCTGTCGCTCTCCAGGGCGGTAATATTCTCGGAAAAGACTTTGAGGTTCTGGCCCGCCTGCCGCAGTTTCTGCCGGGTATCGGGATCCTGGGGCCGGGTGTTGCCGAGCGACGCGCCCAACTTGGCATACTCCTGGAGGTACCCCTGGAGCCTGTTGTATTTTTCGGTGCCGACGGCGCGGGTAATATCCTGCCGCAGTTGCAAGAGGGTGGTGCCGGTCTGGTCGATCTTGCTCCGGATATTGGCCAAGGCCTCGCTGTCGCCGTAGAGGAAGTAGTTTTTCTCGGCCAGCCGCATCTCGAGAAAGGTCGCGTTCAATCCTTCGGCAATCACGATAAAGCGAAACTTGGTCAGAATCTCGTTGAGGTTCTGCAGGGCAAAAATGCCGATCAGCACAATGAGCAGGATGTGAACCGCATTGGAAAGATAGATTTTGTGCTCTATTTTCATAAGGTTCTCCCCGCGAAGGCGGCGCTGCGGGTTTTGGGCAGCTCGGCCTGTTCCTTGCGCACCGGCAGATACCAACGCCCGCCGTCGATGATCATCAACAGGCCGATAACAATCAGCATCGCATCAAAAAAGGTCCGGGACCCCAGGCCGAAATAGCCGATCAGGCCGATGCCGATGCTGACGAAAGCGGCGCCCGTGCGGATGAAGGCAAGCCCGGTCCGGGCTCGTGCGTAGATAGTCCGGTAGCAGGCGGCAATGGTGCGCTGGCCTGCGAGCACGTTCCGTTCCCGCGCCAGGTGGGTGCGTTCCCGGCTGGCCGGCAAGGGAAACAAAATGGTGCAGTAGTTGGCAAGCAGGTCACCCAGCCGGGCCAGCATGGTTTCCTTGATGCGGGTCGGCTTGGTGGCGTGCTCCAGGTTCTGGTAGTTCTCGAGAAAGCTCAGGGTGGCGGCGGTCACCTCCACCACGGTCTGATGCCGCGGCGGGGTCAGCCGCGACCGTCGCACCCGGAGATAGGTGGGCAGGGCACCGATGATGACCAGCAGACCGAACAGCAGTACGCCGTAGGCCGCGGTCGGAGCGACGGCAAAGCGCCGGCTGCTCAACAGGATCCGGGAAATGGTGCTCAAGGCCAGCCCCATCCGGACAAAGGCCAGCGCGGTGCGGGCCTTGGCCAGATCGGTACGGTAGCAGGCCATTCTGGTCCGCCATTGGGCCATGGTGTTGCGCCAAAAGGCCAGACCGGTGCGCTCGGTGCCGATGAGCAAGCCAGGCGGGGCATGAAGAAAGTCCTGAATGAACCAGGCGATGTCGTCGGGCAAGGCCACCCGGAATTCATAAGGCCCCGGGCCGAGAACGGACGCCACTTCCGTCCGCATGGCGGGATCGGAGGGGTCGCGGGCAGCGACGACGATGGTGCCGTCGGCGTCCTTGGCCACCGGAAACCAGCCGCGGGCCGCCAGGTGGCTGCCCGAAACCCCGGCCAGCAATTCGGGCGGGATCGGCAGCCGCTCGTCGTATTCAATGGCTGCGCAGTGGTAATAGTCGCGCAGGGCGGCAAGCAGCGCCTCGCGCGGCAGGCCGTATTCCTCATGGAGGATCCGGGCCAGCGGCACCCCCCGCAAGACGGCGGCTTCGGCCGCTGCCTCCAGCCGGTCCGCCCGGGCCACATCCAGCCCCCGCAAGGGCTGCATCAATAGTTCGCTCTCAACCTTCGCCATGACCGAATACCACCTTTTGCCAGAATCGGGCCGGGGTGCCGTAATCCGGGATCGTGATCTCCATCTCCCCGCAACAATAGGAAAACTGCCGCCGCATCCG
>JAJZSH010000118.1 GCA_021822005.1 Deltaproteobacteria bacterium
CGACTCCCCCCCACCCTAACCCTCCCCCCCAAGGGGGGAGGGAACTAATTTGAGTGTCGATTTAAGTGTTACAATGTACTAGCGCCCGGCAATAAAAAAGAATCCCCCTGGGAGCGTGGCCTATTGGCCGCGCCCCCTTTTTTTGAACTTTGAACTACCGGTTTTGGACTACCGGGCCGCCATTGCCCCGCAGTCCCTAGCCGAATATTTCTCTTTTTCACAAGAAAACCTTCCGCCGCGTTCCCTGTTCATATACAATACATCCAGCGATCCTTCCCCTGTTCCGGAAACGGCAGACCCAGACAGCGCCCACAATGCGGCAGTGAAAAGAACCGATGGCTATCCCAACCTCCCCCCAATGCGGCCAGACCCTTCGGAATCCTGAAAAGGAACGCGCCGAGCTGTACGCAATCCTGCGGAGTCTCCCGACCCCTACAGAAATCTACCTCCCGGACGGCGCCCTGCTTCTGGCGAACACCGCAGCCCGAAGCCTGCCCACTTTCCCGGCAAACGCTTCCGGGGAAAACAGCGCGATCACCCTCCACGCCGATGACCGCGCCGCCTTTCTTCAGGCGGTGCGCGAAAAAAACACCTGCCTGGGGCCGGACCGGGGCTGCACTCTCCAGACCCAGCCGAACACGACCCTGTATCTGCGGACGCAATATGTCCCGGTCTGTGACGAAAACGAAGAAGTCCGCCACGTGGTGGTTACCAGGGAAGACGTCACCGCGCTGCGGACAGGCGCCCGTTTCCAGCGGCTGGTTGAAGAGGCCAGTGAGGCGATCATGATTGTCCAGGATGGCATGATCAAATACTTCAACGCCAAGGCCCTTACGGTCACCGGCTACTCAGCCGACACCTACACCTCCCGGCCCTTTCACACCTTTATCCATTCCGAAGACCGGGAGATGGTCCTCCAGCGCTCCGTCCGCAGACTGCAGGGCAAGGATGTGCCAAACATTTATCAGTTCCGGGTGATTGACGCCCGGGGAGAGGCAAAATGGCTGCAGATCAATGCCGGAGTCATCGACTGGGAAGGAAGACCGGCCATTCTCGCCTTTCTCCCCGACATCACCCAGCTGCGCAAGACAGAGATGGCCCTGTGGGAAAGCGAGATCCGCTTCCAGATGATCGCGGAAAACACCGGAGACCTGATCCTTCTCAGTCAGGGGCTCCGACAGACCGTGTTTGTCAACTCAGCCCTGACACAGCTCCTCGGCTTTCCGGAGCAGGAACTCAGAGGCCGACCGATCTCGGAGATCATCCACCCCAAATACCGCCCTGCCCTCACCAGGCTCTGGGACAGGATTCTGGCCGGGAAAAACGTCGCCCCCCAGGAAATCGTCCTGCTCAGACGGGACGGGAGCCATCTTGCCGCGGAGATAAACTGCTTTGCCATCGCCCAGGAAAAAAACGAGCCGTATCTTGGCGCCATCCTGCGCGATATCTCGGCCCGGAAAGCAACGGAACGGGAGCTGGAACAATACCGCGATCGCCTGGAAAAACTCGTGGAAAAACGCACCTCCGAACTGACCCAGACCAATGCCAGACTCCAACAGACCATCATCAACCAGGAACTTGCCGAGGAAAGGCTTTCCCAGGAAAAAAATACCCTGGAAGCGGTTTTTTCCGCCATGAGCGATGGCCTCTCCGTGCATGACCGCGATTTCAAGATACTCTTCCAGAATGCCGTCCTCACCAAACGCTATGGCGATTGCACGGGACAGCTTTGCCATGCGGCCTACCACGGGCGGGAGACTCCCTGCGCGAACTGCGGGCTGCTGGGCTGCATCAAGGACGGCGCGACCCACTGGTTTGAAATGAATGAAACCACCGACCGGGGAAATCTGTTCTTTGAGCTGGGCGTGAGTCCGATCCGCGACGGCAAGGGCGCAATCATCGCGGCAGTGGAGGTGATCCGGGATATAACCGACCAGAAAAGACTGGCGGATCAGTTGCTCCAGGCCCAGAAGATGGAGGCCATCGGCACCCTGGCCGGAGGCATCGCCCATGATTTCAACAATATCCTCACCGCCATTCTCGGCTATGCGGAGCTGTCAAAATTCGAGGTCGATCCGGACAGCGATCTCTCACGCAATCTTGCCGAGATTATCAGCGCCAGCCGCAGGGCCGGAGATCTTATCAGGCAGATCCTGACCTTCAGCCGAAGGGCGGAGTTCAAGAAGCAGCCGCTGCAGATCCACTCCGTGGTCAAGGAGGCCCTCAAGCTGCTCCGCGGCACCATTCCTTCCACCATCGACATCCGTCGGGAGATAGCCGGTGATTGCGGAACAATCCTCGCCGATGTCACCCAGATCCACCAGGTGATCATGAATCTCTGCACCAACGCCTACCACGCCATGCAGAAGCAGGGCGGCATCCTGATCGTCAGACTGCAAAATGCCGTAATCAATGGGCAGACGGGCGACCCGCCCATGGGACTCGCGCCGGGAAACTATGTGCGGCTGACGGTCTCGGATACCGGGGACGGCATGGACGAAACCACCCTGGATCGGGTGTTCGACCCCTACTTCACCACCAAAAAACAGGGAGAAGGGACAGGGCTTGGCCTGGCAACCGTGCATGGAATCGTGGAGAACCACGGGGGCGCGATCTCGGTGAAAAGCGCGATCAACGAGGGAACAACCTTTGACATATATTTCCCCCGGGTGGAAACAGCTTTTTCCGCCGCCCTGACCGGCTGGGGTGAAACAGGGTCCACCTCTTTCGCGGCCAGAATCCTGCTGGTGGACGACGAGGAAATGCTTATCAGGCTGGGAAAAAGCATCCTCAAAAAACTGGGGCACACCGTAACCTCCTTCAGCAACAGCCAGGACGCGCTGGATATTTTCCGAAAAAATCCCCAGGCCTTTGACCTCCTGCTCACCGACCAGATGATGCCCGGTCTCACCGGCCTGGAACTGGCGAAACAATGCCTGGCGCTGCGCCCCGATCTCCCGGTTATCCTGGCCACGGGTTACAGCGAGGCCACCAGCAAGGAGCAGGCCCAGGCCCAGGGAATCAGCGCAATCCTCTGGAAGCCGGTGACCATCAACACCATGGCCGAAACCATCCAGCAGGCCCTCGGCGAAAAAGGGCAACAAGCCGGCCTTCCTGAAAAACAGGGGGATTAAGAGCTTGTCCGTAACTTAAATCATGAGCCGCCCAAGGCGGCTGCAATCTTCGCCTCCCCCTTTAACAAAGGGGGAATGAGGGGGATTTGAAAACGCCGGAATCGTACGCCACCGTCTACAAATCCCCCCTCGCCCCCCTTTTGCAAAGGGGGATAAAAAGCGCTCCGTTCAAAGCGACAGCCTGGAACAAGACCGCTGCATAGGTCGAACCTTTGTGAGTCCCCCCCGCAGAGCCGGGGGTTTACCCTACTGAATCACAAGACCGCGCCTTCCTTGGAAAGATGAACCTCCAGCTGCTTGCCCCTCCTGACCTCAAAATGCTGCTCTCCGATCTTCCGGTTCTGGTGAAAAAACTGGACAGTCCAGGTTCCATACATCTGCATTTTTTCCGTGAGGGTGAGGGCCTCGACCAGACGCTGCATGTATCTGACCTGCTGATTTGAGGTGCGGACCAGCTTTCCCTCCGGCCCGTACCATTGGATAACCAGGGGCAGCGTCTGGTCCACCGGGAGAAAATTCACCGAATAGAGCGCGCCCAGGGTGGCCCCGACCTTTCCGGTAATATTGTTCGCCCCTCCGGCAAACATCTGCAATTTTTTCATGTTCAGCTCGATGTCGCTGATGTTTTCATAGGCAGCACTCAGTTCGGCAACCTGCTGAAACGGCTGCTGCACAAGGCCTGCGCTCTCGATCTGCAAGGCCCAGATCTTCACCGGGCGGGCCGGGCCTGCCGGCGCTTCCGATTCCTTGCCCCCGTGCCCGGCCGTAGCGACCTCGCCGCCGGGCGGGGCAGCCACCGCGCCCAGGCTGCTCGCCGGACCAGGGGGTTTGAACCCCTTTGCCGTGTTGATTTTCTTGGCCCTTTTGATATTTTTCACATTCTGCAAGGAGGCCTTGGTCAGGTCAGCGCCTTCCAGGTTGGTCCTGTTCAGATCGGCGTCATTTAAGTTGGCATTGACCAGGATGGCGTGGGACAGGTCGGCATCGGTGAGGTCTGCCCACCGCAGGTCGCCATCCCGGAGGTTGGCCCCGGTGAGCACGGCATTGGTCAGATCGGCGTTGGCCAGATCCACATTGGCAAGATCAGCCTTGCTCAGATTGGCATCGATGAGATTGGCGTTTCGCAGGTCAAGGCTGGTCAGCTTCGCATCGCTCAACACTGTCTCGCGCAGGTTCTTGAGATCGAAATGCTTGGCCGCCGTCAGGTTGATCCCGGACAGGTTCGCCCCCTTCAGGTCGGCATTGCTTAAATTGGCATTGGCCAGTTCGGCATTGCTCAGATCCGCCCTGTTCAGATAGGCATGGCTCAGCTTCGCCCTGGTAAGATCCGCGCCCTGCAGGCTGGCGTTGTTCAGATTCGCCCCACTGAAATCGACCGTGTTCAGCCTTGCCTTGCGCAGATCGGCATTGGTAAGGTTGGTCTTGACCATGAGGGTGCGGACGCCGAAATCAACCCCGGACAAGCGGGCGCCGGTGAGGTTGGCCTCGGTCAGATCAACGCGCCCCATCACGGCTTTCTCACAGTTGGCCTCGGTGAGGTTCGCCTGCTGGAAATTCGCCCCGGCAAACTCTCCGCCAGCCAGGCTGGCCTTGGTGAGATTGGCCCCCCGGAAGTTGGCTTTTTCGGCGGTCACCCCATTGAGGACCGCGCCATTGAGATTGGCCTGATTCAGAACAGACTCATTCAATTTGGCCTCGCCCAGGTTTGCTCCACCCAGACTCGCCTCGGAAAGATTCGCTTCCTCCAGGTTCACTCCGCGCAGATCAGCGCCGTCGAGATTCGCCCGGCTCAAATTCGCCCTGGCCAGTCCAATTCCCCGCAGATTGGTACGGCGCAGGTCCACCTCATTGAGGATGGCGCCGGACAGATTCGCCCCCTGAAGAAAAGCGGTGGTGAGGTTGGCATTTCCCAGCTTTGCCTCACTGAGGTTCGCCGAGGCAAGGTTGGTTTTGGTAAACGTCGCCCCGGAAAAATCAGCGCCGCGCGCATCGATTTCGCTGCAATCCGTTTCAAGCAGGAGGACGCCCGCCAGTATCGCTTCCTGGAGATCGGCTCCACGGAGATTGCTCCTGGCAAGATCGGCATCGGTCAGGTTTGCCCCGGCAATTCGGGCCTGAGAAAGATCGGCTTTCTGAAGTCTACAACCAGCAAGGATGGCCCCCCGGAGATCTGCCTTCCTGAGATCGGCATTGAGCAGGTTTGCCTGGCTGAAATTCACCCCGCGCAGATCGGCTTCACGCAGGTTCGCTCCTTCAAAATTGGCATTCTGAAAGTTCAGCCCCCGCAGGTTCTTGCCGGCAAGATTCGCCCCATGAAAATCCTTGCCCGCGAACCGGGGGGTATCGGCAGCGCCTGTCGCCACCGAAGCCGCGCCGTTGTCTTCCGGCCGGGTCTCCGAAGAAGAGACGGCAGGGGCAGGAGCGGCGGAGAACCAGGATAACCCTCTTCCGCCATGGTCCAGGAAGAGATACCCCCCGCCCCCCACCAGGGCGAAGACCACAACCGCAGCGACCGCCAGCCCGAACCTGGCAAGGAAGGGTCGTCCGCCACTCCGTTGGTCGGCAACCCGGATAAGGGTTTTTTCCGAATGGCACCGCGGGCAGGGCGCCTTCCTGCCGGCAAAGGCCGGCGGCACCATCTTCTGAAATCCACACTTGTTGCAAAAGAAAACAGCCCGGTCAGCGTCGTTTGCCGCCGCAGCTGAATTTTTCCCCACGACAACGGTATGCCTGCATTTCGGACAAGGCACCGCCTTGCCGGCATGACGGTCTTCAACCTCTACGGCATACCTGCATTTATCGCAGTAAAAAATCATCCGACATCCTCAACAGAATCAAAAAAAACAAGCGGTTATCCCACCGTAACTGATCACGGGGCAAGGCAACCACGTATAGCGTTTATCCCCCACGGCGGCTTGCCGAGCCGGGCCCGCGGCAACAGCTACAACAGTCATCGACCATAACGAAAAAATACTTCATATATTTGTTGAAATCGCAAAAAAACCGCGATTACAGCAGGAAGCGAAAGCGACCGGCGACGGTTGCTGTTTTATAGCTCTTTGCTTCTGTGTTTCGGACCTGCGCCGATGGGGCAAGCCCATCCGCTGGCCTTTTTCCCTTTTTACGAATCCATCATAATTTCAACAGGACCAAGAGCAGTGCTGTAAAAAATATTCAGATGGGGTATTATACCATTTTACCCGGGGGGGTGACAGAGTCTTGCCGACGCCAAGGAAGAATCCCCCAAAGATGCCGCACCCTGTAGCAAAATCCGAGGCCATAACTTTCCGTGGACAAGCCAAAGCAACCAGAATCGCCCGAACCAGGGGGCAAGACCGACGCCCAGGGGAAGCCAAAGGTCTTCGACCCCAGGGAACAGGCCATCAAGTACAAGGCCTACCGTCATATTTTCTCGGACAAGGATGTCAAAAAGGGTCTTGACGAAAAATCCATCATCCGCAAGATCAGAAAAAGCAAAAGCCTGAGCGGCCGGTACCGCCAGTACCTGGAAATGCGGGACGATGACAAGCGCGGCAGCCAGGTGTATCCCTGGCAGAACCCGTTCAACCGCTTCCTGTTCTGGTCCGCTTACTGGATTCCGCGTTTTCTGAAATGGGGCACCCTGCTCAGCCTGGCCCTTTTCATCCTCAACTACCTCCCCGGCCCGACCCAGCATATCATCGAGGTGCTCATTGCCCGCTCCATTTATGACACCGCCCCCATCGAGCGGTTGCCCGACGACCTGGAAACCTATGCCCACTCCGCCGACATCAAGGACAGCCGGGGCGCGATCATCAAGTCCTACGGAAAACGCAAGGTAACCCAACAGATCCCCGCCGCCGCCCAGAAGGCCCTGCTGGCCTGCGAGGATCATTATTTCCTGCCCCACCCCGGCAATACCTGGTATGAGAATCTCTTTCTGATCCACCCCGGCGTCAGCTGGCTGAATCTGGTCGGCGCGGTGAAAGACACCCTCCAGGGCGATCCCCGCGGGGCCAGCACCATTGTCATGCAGAACGCCAAGAAAATCCTCGGCAACGAAAAAAGAACCATCGCCAACAAGCTGGAAGAGATCATCATCGCCTACATGATGGTTGCCAAATTCGGCAAGGAAAAAAACCTGAACTTTTACATCAACACCGTGCCGGTGGGCGCCAACATCTATGGTTTTCCGGCGGCCGCCACCAATTATTTCAAAAAAGACCTTGCCGCCCTCAACATGCAGCAGCTGGTGACCATCGGCTCCTTCATCCCCAACCACAATCGCCAGGTCGCCTTTTATGAAATCGTCAACGGCAAGAACTTCAGCGACCTGTCCCCGGCCCTGCAGGGCCATGCCAAAAGCGCCATCAACAAGATCAACCTCGCCCTCACCCACCTCTGGAAACAGAAGGAAATCCCGGACGATCAGTACCGCAGCTGGCTGCTCACCGACGAAGAATCCATCCGCCGCATCGGCTTCCGCGACTTCCGCTCCCCTCTGTACGGGGAGGAGGAGTGGACCTCCTGGAATGTCATCAAGGAGATTTCTTCCCGGACTTACACCATCAATGGCCGCGAGATTCCCGGCTCCCAGCTCCTGCTTGACGAAAAGGGCGAGGTCTCCATCGAGACCGGCACGGACCTGGCCCTGATCGAAAAGATGAAGGAAATCATCGGTGAATTCCTGCGGAGCAGCTATTTTAAAGAGATCCTCTCAACCAGCAACCAGACCACCTGGCAGCGCGACAAGGAACGCTACACCTCCCGCGGCCTTACCCCGCCCTACACCGATTTCAACAGCTTTCTCGAATACCTGCAACACAACATCAATGTCGGCATCATTGCCGTCAACCAGAAGGGCGAGATCGTCGCCTACGTAGGCGGCAAGGAATTTCTGCAAACCAGGAACAACGAAAAGGACGAGGAGGAGAACGAGGCGCCGGAGCCCGCCGAAACCGCCATCGACAACAGCGCCGGCAAAACCGGCCACCATGAATCGGTAATCATCGACATCATGAACACGAAGGCAAAGATCACCCCCTCCTCCACCATGAAGCCGATCATTGCCTACTACGCCATGGTGGCCAACAATACCAAGATGAGCGACCGCTTTGCCGACAAGCCCATCGAGTACAAGTACGTGGCCAGCGCCGGCAGACAGACCTGGCTGCCCCGCAACTGGTACAACTACGACGCCAACCACCCCATGGGCCGCGAATACAACCTGCTGGAAGCGCAGGTGATCTCCATCAACACGATTTTCGCCAGGCTCTACACCAACCCCCTGCTCCGCAACGCCATGCTCCTCGGTTTTGACCAGGTAGGCCTGGACTACAGCAAGGAAGACGCCAAATACTGGCCTTTCGGCATCGGCTCCTCGGCGGTTTCGGTGCAGCAGTGGCTTGGC